>JAFWAT010000059.1 GCA_017507525.1 Clostridia bacterium
GACCCCAAGGAACAGTTAATGGGCGCAATTGAAGCTGTATTCCGTTCCTGGGATAACCCCCGTGCAAACGTTTACCGTCGTGATAACGATATCCCGTATTCCTGGGGTACCGCTGTTAACGTTCAGATGATGGTATTTGGTAACATGGGTGACACCTCCGGTACCGGCGTTGCCTTTACCCGTGACCCGGCAACCGGTGAAAAGCATTTGATGGGTGAATTCTTAATGAATGCACAGGGCGAAGACGTTGTTGCCGGCGTTCGTACTCCCCAGAAGATTGATCAGTTAAAAGAAGTAATGCCTGAAGTTTACGATCAGTTCATTACCATCTGCAATACCCTGGAAGATCACTACCGTGACATGCAGGATATGGAGTTTACCATTGAAGATAAGAAGCTCTACATGCTGCAGACCCGTAACGGTAAGAGAACAGCAAAAGCTGCACTGAAAATTGCTTGCGACTTAGTTGACGAGGGCATGATTTCAGAAGAAAAGGCAGTTGCTATGATTGACCCCAGAAACTTAGATACTCTCTTGCATCCCCAGTTCGATGCTGCTGCATTAAAGGCTAGCAAGCCTTTAGCTCGCGCACTGGCTGCATCTCCGGGTGCTGCTTGCGGTAAGATTGTTTTCACTGCTGAAGATGCAAAAGAATGGGCTGCAAAGGGTGAAAAGGTTGTTCTGGTTCGTCTGGAAACCTCTCCTGAAGACATTGAAGGTATGAAAGCTGCTCAGGGTATTCTGACCGTTCGCGGCGGTATGACCTCTCACGCAGCCGTTGTTGCCCGTGGTATGGGTACCTGCTGTGTATCCGGCTGTTCTGAAATCAACATGGACGAAGAAGCTAAGAAATTCGTTCTGGCTGGTAAGACCTTTAACGAGGGCGACAGCATTTCTATTGACGGTTCTACCGGTTGCATTTATGACGGCATTATCCCCACTGTTGATGCTTCTATCTCCGGTGAGTTCGGTAGAATCATGGCTTGGGCTGATAAATACAGAACCTTAAAGGTTAGAACCAACGCTGATACGCCGGCTGATGCTAAAAAGGCTCGTGAGCTGGGTGCTGAAGGCATTGGTCTTTGCCGTACTGAGCATATGTTCTTTGAAGGTGACAGAATTGATGCGTTCCGTGAAATGATTTGTTCTGACACTGTTGAAGAAAGAGAAGCTGCTCTTGAAAAGATTCTGCCGGTTCAGCAGGGCGACTTTGAAAAGCTTTACGAAGCATTAGAAGGTAACCCCGTAACCATCCGTTTCTTAGATCCGCCGCTGCATGAGTTTGTTCCCACCACAGAGGAAGATATTAAGAAGCTGGCAGACAGCCAGGGTAAAACTGTTGACCAGATTAAGGCCATCATTGAATCTCTCCACGAGTTCAACCCCATGATGGGTCATCGTGGTTGCCGTCTGGCTGTAACTTATCCTGAAATCGCTAAGATGCAGACCAAGGCTGTTATCCGTGCAGCTATCAATGTTCAGAAAGCACACGCTGACTGGAAGGTTTGCCCCGAAATTATGATTCCGCTGGTTGGCGACGTTAAGGAACTGAAGTTTGTTAAGAAGGTTGTTGTTGAAACTGCTGATGCCGAAATCGCAGCTGCAGGCGCTAACCTCTCTTACGAAGTTGGTACAATGATTGAAATTCCGAGAGCAGCGCTGACCGCTGACGAAATTGCTGCTGAAGCTGACTTCTTCTGCTTCGGTACAAACGACTTAACACAGATGGCTTACGGCTTCTCTCGTGACGATGCCGGCAAGTTCCTCACTGCTTACTATGATGCGAAGATCTTTGAAAACGATCCCTTTGCTAAACTCGACCAGACCGGTGTTGGTAAGCTGATGGAAATGGCAATTAAGCTGGGCAAACCCGTAAACGGCAAGCTGCATGTTGGTATCTGCGGCGAGCACGGCGGCGATCCCACAAGTGTTGAGTTCTGCCACAAGATTGGTCTTGACTATGTTTCTTGCTCACCCTTCCGCGTGCCCATCGCAAGATTGGCAGCAGCGCAGGCAGCTATCAACAATAAATAATTCAAATGTTGTCTTGGGGCAAGCCCCATTACAACAATTTAGGCAAAACTAAATATTAAATGAGCCTTGTGTACTTTCGTACACAAGGCTCATTTTTGTCTTAGCGAGTTTTGACCTGTGTTTTTTAAAAATACCCTTTATACTCGATTTTTAGCGTGCTATCAGGAAAGAGGTAGTCAAACAAATCAATAAAATAATCATCTGTCATGCTGGCGAGGTAGTCTACCACAATCTGGTTAGGCTCTGTTTCTTCATAAGGAGTGCTGCGGGCGTAATGCGTTTGATTGACGTAATTGATATGATGGGTAAAGACAGGGGAGGTTTGGTTATGTTCGGTCAGGTCCCAAAGAAGCTTTTCATATAGCTTACCCATCATGGGTTTGACGACAGTTTGGGTGGTTTTGCTAACTGTTTCCCTCAAATATATTTGCTCATAGTTATCTGCTTTGGCTTTTTTCAGCGCATCAAAGTGCTCACTGTCCATTTGAATGTATGGCTTTCCGTAACTGTTTTCAACGATGTTAACCACCATGTTATTTAAAATCTGAGCGTTGTAGATGCCGATGGTGCCATCTGAGAAGCTGTCAGCACTGACAATGTGTGCACGTTCAGCATCCTGGCGGTCTTTGCCAAGATATGCAATAATATCTGAAATACGCATGACGCAGCCTTCCAGCGTGGAAGGAATCAGCTTTTTCACGTTGGATTTATCCAGATAACAGGTTTCGATTTGCCGGTCAAAGTCAGCAAAATCATCAAGGGGTTCGGGGCAGTATTTGCCCTGCTCATTTTCACCATCGTGAGCGGCAATGCCGCTTAAGGTTTGCAGGCTGATGTTATAAGGGAAAATCCCGTCTAAAACCCGAACGGAGTGGATATTGTGGGAAAAATGCCTGCCGGTGTGGGAATGATACAGCTCATCCAGAATATGCTCGCCGGCATGACCGAAAGGGGTGTGACCGATGTCGTGCCCTAATGCAATTGCCTCAATTAAATCAAGGTTTAAATTCAAGGCTTTGCCAATGGTGCGGGCAACACGGGACACAAGTTGCACATGGAGACCACGACGGGTCAGGTCATCATTTTTATAAAAGGAGAAAACTTGTGTTTTGTCAGCATAGCGGTTATAATAGGGTGAATGCATGATTTTATCAATATCACGGATAAAGGCAGGGCGCAAGAGGCTAGCCTGATCCCGTTCGCTGTTTCGACGGATGACGTTTTTTTCATCAAAGCCAAATTGGGGCAGTGTGTTTTTTGCTCTGTCTGTGAGGATGCGCTCTTCTATTTCTTTTGATAAAGTTTCATATTTCAGCATTGAATCACCTTTTTTCTTTGCTTGTAGTTTCAGTATATCATATTTCTGTACGTTTTTCACTATGTTTTTAAAGAAAAAAACAATAGCTAAAAGATTTCCTTCTGCTACTGTTTCTTTTGAGAATTTTGTTCTGATTCAAGATGGGCGTAAAATAGTACCGAATGGGTAAACGGGCGAGGATGGAACCTCGCCCCTACAATGCCGAATTTGTATGTTTTGTTAAAGCATTTTTATTTATGCAGTTACTGTATTTTTGGCATCGTGGAGGTTTAAACGTTCCACGGCATTTTCACGCATTTTGTATTTTAAGATTTTTCCGGCTGCGTTCATGGGGAAGGAATCAACAAAATCAACATAGCGCGGTGTTTTGTGCTTTGCCATATGGTCACGAACAAAAGCTTTTAGTTCTTCCTCTGTCATGGTTTCGCCCTCTTTTAAGATGACACAGGCACAAATTTCTTCACCATACTGCTTGTCGGGAACGCCGATAACCTGTACATCGGATACCTTGGGATGGGTGTAAATGAAATCTTCAATTTCCTTGGGGTACAGATTTTCGCCGCCACGGATGATCATATCTTTAATTCTGCCGGTGATTTTATAGTTACCATCAGGCAGACGGCGGGCCAGGTCGCCGGTGTGAAGCCAACCAGCTTCATCAATGACAGCGGCGGTGGCAGCGGGCATTTTATAGTAACCCTTCATGACATTATAGCCTCTGGCAACAAATTCGCCGTCAACATTATCGGGCAGGTCTTCACCGGTTTCGGGGTCGACAATTTTACATTCAACGCCGGGCAGATTTCTGCCGACGGTGTTCACGCGAACCTCTAAGGGGTCATCCACACGGCTTTGGGTACAACCGGGAGAGGCTTCTGTCTGACCGTAAACAATTGAGATTTGACTCATGTTCATTTTATCCACAACGTCCTGCATGACCTTGACAGGGCAAGGACTGCCTGCCATGATACCGGTACGCATATGTGAAAAGTCTGTTTTTTCAAAATCTTCATGCTCAAGCAGCGCAATAAACATGGTGGGCACGCCGTTAAAGCAGGTGATTTTTTCTTTGTTGATGCACTCGAGTGCCTGTTTGGGTCTAAAATACGGCAGAGGTGACATAGTTGCGCCATGAGTCATACAAGCGGTCATGGAAAGAACCATGCCGAAGCAATGGAACATGGGCACCTGAATCATCATGCGGTCTGCAGTGGATAAATCCAGACAATCACCAATGTTTTTGCCGTTATTGACAACGTTATAGTGCGTCAGCATGACGCCTTTGGGGAATCCGGTGGTGCCGGAGGTGTACTGCATGTTGCAGACATCGTGGCGGTTGATCATGGCAGCTCTTTGGAAGACCATTTCAACCGGTGTTTTTTCAGATTTTGCAACAGCTTCATCCCAGGTTAAGCATCCCGGCTGACGGGAATCAACAGTGATGACATTTCTCAGGAAGGGAAGCTTCTGACAGTGTAGCGGCTGGTGGGGGTCATGGTCACTTAATTCGGGACAGAGTTCTTGGATGATTGCCACATAGTCAGAGTCTTTGTAACCGTCTATCATAACCAGAGTGTGGGTATCAGACTGGCGAAGCAAGTATTCAGCTTCGTGGATTTTGTAGGCAGTATTCACCGTTACCAACACAGCACCGATTTTAACTGTTGCCCAGAAGGTGATAAACCACTGGGGGACATTGGTTGCCCAAACAGCAACTTTATCGCCCTTTTTCACGCCTAAGGTAATCAGCGCACGGGCAAAGGTATCAACATCTTCCCGGAATTCGGCGTAGGTGCGGGTATAATCCAGCGTGGTAAAACGGAAGGCATACTGGTCGGGGAAGGTTTCTGCCATCTGGTCTAAGAGCTGGGGAAAGGTTAAATCAATCAGCGTTTCCTTTTTCCAGATGTACTGACCGGTACCGGCAGCATTTTCAAACAAAGTTTGTTTTACAACGTTTTTATGGGTATATTTGCTGATGTAGTGCACAAAGTTGGGGAAGACGATACCGGCGTTTTCCAGGTCGGGTGCCCAACGCTTTACCCATTCCAGTGACACGTAACCATCATAATTGATGGAGGAAAGTGCCAGGAGCATATCCGATAAGGGCAGGTCGCCTTTGCCTACCATGCGGTAGGTGATGCCATTTTCGGTCATAACAGAATCCTTCATATGAACGTGTTTGATGTAAGCACCCAGATTTTGAATGGTAGTATCGGCGCTTTCATTCATAATGCGGTAGGGGTGGTGCATATCCCACAGGGCACCCACAGCATCACTGGGGATTCTTTCAAGCAAGGAACGCAGGCGGTTGGTATCGGCATACACACCGTTGGTTTCAATTAAAAGGGTGACGCCGGCTTTTTCTGCATAGGGAGCTAAGTCTAAAAGCTGACGGAGGATATCCTCGTCACAGACCTCCCCTTCAGGGGCAATGTCACGGTCTGCCAGTACGCGGATATACGGCGTACCCAGCTTTTGAGCAAGCTCAATATACTGTAACAGTTCGGTTTTGTTTGCTTCTGTGTTTTCAACGTCTTTTAAACAGCAGTCAGAGGACAGGCAAGGAATTTCCAAGCGTAGCATATGTAGCTTTTTTAGTGTTTCGGGCAGGTTTTTTGCAGTAAAGGGCAGAGCCGTGGCTGCATTGATTTCATCACCCAAACCGCGGATTTCGATACCGTCAAAGCCCAGGTCCTTTGCCATGGTATACATATCAGTCCATGAAAAGTCGGGACATCCTAAAGTTGAAAAAGCTATTTTCATATACAATTCCTCCTACCGGGCAGATTTCTGCCCTAAAAAACATATGCAAAGATTTTATCATTTTTTGTGAATTTTGTCAATATGCAGGATATGAAAAAAAGGCTGACAAAGTCAGCCTTTTTGGGTATTTTTGCGGTTTTTTGAACGAAATTATTTCTTAAGTTTAATAACTTCTTTCACGTTTTCTGCTATGTTTTTAGCAGTCAGACCATATTCTTCTAACAGAACAGCGGGTTTGCCGGATTTACCAAACTTGTCCTGTGTGCCGACGCGGCGCATGGGAACAGGCAGGTTTTCGCAAAGAACTTCAGAAACAGCACTGCCCAAACCGCCGATTACGTTATGCTCTTCAGCCGTTACGATAGCACCGGTTTCTTTTGCAGCCTTAATCAGAATGTCTTTATCGATCGGCTTAATGGTGTGAATGTTGATAACGCGAGCGTTAATGCCCTCTTCTGCCAGAATCTTCTTAGCTTCCAGTGCTTCGGGAACCATCAGACCGGTTGCAACGATGGTTGCATCGGTGCCTTCTTCTAAGAGAACGCCCTTACCCAGCTCAAACTTATAAGTAGCGCGGTCAAACAGTTCGGGAACACCCAGACGGCCGAAACGAAGGTAAACCGGACCGTGATGCTTGATTGCAGCTTCAACAGCTAAGATTGCTTCGGTTGCATCTGCAGGATTGATAATGGTCATATTGGGGATGGTACGCATGATACCGATATCCTCTAAGCACTGGTGAGACGCACCGTCTTCACCAACGGAGATACCGGCATGGGTAGCACCGATTTTTACGTTTAAGTTAGGATAAGCAATGGAGTTTCTAATCTGTTCAAAAGCTCTGCCTGCTGCAAACATAGCAAAAGAGCTTGCAAAAACAGTTTTGCCACAAGCGGCAAGACCTGCAGCTGTGGTCATCATGCTTGCTTCTGCGATACCGGCGTTAAAGAAACGCTCGGGGAATTTCTTTTTGAATGTATCGGTCTTGGTAGATTTGGACAGGTCAGCATCTAATACGATCAAATCATATTTTTCGCCGAATTCTGCCAGCGCCAAGCCGTAAGCTTCTCTGGTTGCAATCTTACCCATTACGCTTCTACCTCCAGTTCTTTAATTTGTGCATCAAGCTCAGCAATTGCCTGGTTATACTGCTCTTCGTTGGGAGCGGAGCCATGCCAGCCAGCCTGATTTTCCATAAAGGAAACGCCTTTACCCTTAACGCTCTTCATGATGATAGCGGTGGGCTGACCCTTGACGGTCTTAGCTTCGCACAGAGCATTGTACAGAGCTTCGGGATCATGTGCATCAGTTACGATAACGTTCCAGTTGAATGCCTTGAACTTTTCATCAATCGGCAGGGGATTCATAACCTTGGTGATGTCACCATCAATCTGCAGACCGTTAAAGTCAACGATTGCGGTTAAGTTGTCAAGTTTATAGTGAGCAGCAAACATAGCAGCTTCCCATACCTGACCTTCTTCAAGCTCACCGTCACCCAGGATGGAGTATACACGGTAATCCTTATTATCGATTTTAGCAGCCAGTGCCATGCCGTTAGCGGCACAGATGCCCTGACCCAGAGAACCGGTAGACATATCAACGCCGGGAACACCCTTCATATCGGGATGACCCTGCAGATAGCTGTCTGCTCTACGGAAAGTTTTGCAGTCTTCTACCGGGAAGAAACCGCGTTCTGCTAAGGTGCCATAGAGTGCAGGTGTACAATGACCTTTAGATAGAACAAAACGGTCACGGTCCTCAGCTTTCGGATTTTTCGGGTCAACATTCATGACCTCGAAATACAGTACGGACAACACGTCCGCGATGGATAATGAACCTCCCGGATGACCGGAAGAGGCGCTGTATACAGCTGTGAGAGCATTTTTTCTGATCTTGTTAGCAATGATCTTAAGCTCTTTGACTCTCTTCTTATCCACTTTTTTCGCCCCTTTCAAAAAATATAGTTATGAAATAATTTTATAATCTTCACCGCACCCCGTGGGACGCCGGAAGAGATAATAAACAAAAGCCTGTAGCGGTGGACAAAACAATCCACTTAAACAGTATATCATATTTTTATAAATTTCCCAAGTTTTTTTACAAAAAAGTCAGAGAAAAAACAAAATTTTACTTCGTCTCCTTTAAAAGACTAATGACATTATACGCTTCCTGCATCAGAAAGTCAAGCCTGTCGGCTTGTCCGGTTAAGTATAAATAGCCGATTAAAGCCTCAAAACCTGTCGCAGCACGGTATTCTGTGACGTCTGCATTTTTTGGTACAGAAGCAGAATGCGCGTTTCTGCCGCGTTTGAAAATTTCTTCCTCTTCTATTGTCAATTGCGGCATCAGTGCCTTAGAGGCTTCGCTTTGTGCATGAGCTTTGACATAGCAAACTGCGTTTTTGTGCAGCTTGTTGGCAGAGGTGTTTGCCTTTAAAAGAATTTTGGTGCGGACAAAGCTTTCATAAACCGCATCCCCGATGAATGCCAGCGCTAAGGGTGAATAGGCTCTGGCTTCGGCTGCGGATAAAGGATTATTGTTCATCGCTTTGCCTCTTGATGTTTAATTTCATGCCCTGACGGGTGTCAAGCACTTCAACACCCATAGCCTTTAACTCGTCACGAAGCTGGTCAGACAGTGCCCAGTCTTTATTTTGGCGGGCTTCCTTACGTTTTTCGAGAAGCAGCTTTACCTCGTCGCTGACGGAATCTTCCTGTTTTTTATCCAAAATGCCGAGCACGCCGCCTAATTCGCGGAGCTTTGAGATGGCAGCATCAAAGACAGCAAGCGGTGCTTCTGCTGTGATGTTGGAGTTTAAGAACCGTGCCAAATCAAACAGCGCGGAGATGGCATCGGCGGTGTTTAAGTCATCATCCATGGCGGTGTTAAACTGCTGGGTGAAGCCATCCAACTGAGAAAGAACCGCCTCGTCTTCAGGCGTCAGCGCTTTTTTCTGTGCCTTTGCCTGCAGAAATTCAAGGTTATACAGGCAGGTGTAAAGGCGCTCAAGACCTGCTTCAGATTGTTTTAACAGTTCATCGGAGAAGTTGATGGCGCTACGGTAGTGGGCAGAGAGCATGAAGAAACGAATGACCTCGTAATCATACTTTTGTGCTACGTCACGTACCGTGAAGAAGTTGCCCTTGGATTTCGCCATTTTTTCGTTATTTACATTAATGTAGCCGTTGTGCATCCAATACCGTGCAAAGGGCTTGCCGTTGGCACATTCGCTTTGTGCAATTTCGTTTTCATGGTGGGGGAAGATTAAGTCCTGACCGCCGGAATGGATATCAATGGTTTCGCCTAAATAGCGGTTAACCATGGCAGAACACTCAATGTGCCAGCCAGGGCGACCTTCGCCCCAGGGGCTTTGCCATGCAGGCTCGCCTTCTTTTTTGTTTTTCCACAGCGCAAAATCCATGGGATTTTTCTTCCTGTCATCCACGTCGATTCTGGCACCGGCAGCAAGGTCTTCTAAGGGCTGCCCGGAGAGCTTGCCGTATTCTGCAAAGCGGCAGGTTTCAAAATAAACATCACCGTCAGCTTCATAGGCAAAACCTTTATCAATTAAGGTAGAAATGGTATCAATAATGGCATCAATGTTATCGGTTGCACGGGGATGCACGGAAGCTTCACGGATGGCAAGACCTTTTGCATCTTTAAAATATTCTTCAATAAAACGGTCTGCCAGTTCCCGGACAGTGACGCCCTGTTCGTTTGCGTTTTTAATCATTTTATCATCAATATCGGTGAAGTTCTGAACAAATTTAACCTCATAGCCGCGGTATTCAAAATAGCGGCGCAGGGTATCGAAAATAATAAAGGGGCGGGCGTTACCGATGTGGAAATAGTTATACACGGTAGGACCGCAGGAGTACATTTTAACCTCACCGGGATTTAAGGGAATAAATTCCTCTTTTTTGCGCGTCATGGTGTTGTAAATTTTCATATGCTAACCATCCTTTTTGAAATTTCAGACTCTATTCTATGCTCTATAGCGGAGTGTCATTTTCCGCCAGTTTTTTTTCTAAACGGTCAAGCTGTGCCTGCAAGCGGCAAAGCTCCTGAGAAACCGGGTCGGGAATGTGAACCTGGTCTAAATCGCTGACACGCTTGTGATTGATTTTAACAATTCGCGCCGGCACACCCACACAGGTGGAGTTTGGCGGGACTTCATTCAGCACCACGGCGCCGGCTGCGATTTTGGAATTATCGCCAACCTTAAAGGGACCTAACACCTTAGCACCGCTGCCCACCATAACGTTATTACCCAAGGTGGGGTGGCGCTTGCCGGTTTCTTTACCGGTACCGCCTAAGGTGACACCTTGATACAAGGTGCAGTTATCACCGATTTCAGTGGTTTCACCGATGACGACACCCATGCCGTGGTCAATGAAAAGACCTCTGCCGATTTTTGCGCCGGGGTGAATTTCAATGCCGGTAAAAAAGCGATTTGTCTGAGAAATAAACCGAGCCATACCAAACATGTGATGGCGGTAGAACCAGTGTGCTATACGGTGGTAACAGACAGCGTGAAACCCTGAATACATAAGAAAAACTTCAAAATTGCTACGGGCAGCCGGGTCACGTTCCCGGATTGCTTTAATATCAGCACGCATGTTTTTGAACATGACCGGTCCTCCTCTGTGGAATTACATCAAACTATATTATATCAAAAGGCTGTGCAAATAGCAAGGACTAAGCAAAAATTTTCATCAGGCAAACGGCGTGGCAGCTGATGCCTTCGCAGCGACCTTCAAAGCCCAGTTTTTCTGTTGTGGTTGCTTTGATGGAAATAAAGGAAACGGGTCTGCCTACAGCCCGGGCAATGTTGGCACGCATGTCATCAATGTAGGGCGCGAGTTTTGGGGTTTGGGCAATAACAGTGATGTCAGCATTGTGCAGAAGGTAGCCGTTTTCCCGTGCCAGTTCACAGGTCTTTTTTAAAAGTTCTAAGCTGTCAGCGCCTTCGTATGCAGGGTCTGTATCGGGGAAGTGCTTTCCGATGTCACCCAAAGCCAGTGCGCCCAGCATAGCGTCCATCAGGGCGTGGAGTAGGACATCGGCATCAGAATGCCCCAAAAGACCTTGGGAGTGGGGTATGGTAACACCGCCTAAAATCAGGGGGCGGTTATCACAAAAACGGTGTACATCGTAGCCATGGCCAATTCTTAAATCCGGCATAGTCATTCTCCTCTTTTATGTATCATATTTTTAAAGGGATTCGAAAAAAAGTTCTGCAATTTGTAAATCCTCGGGGGTGGTGATTTTGATATTACGATAGTCACCCGCCGAGATTTTGACACGGGTTCCCAGTTGTTCGACCAAAAAACAATCATCCGTTCCCGCAAGACCGTTTTGCAGGGCGTTTTCATGGGCGCGCATAATCAAATCACGGGCAAAGCCCTGAGGGGTTTGGATTTCATACAAAAGGCTGCGGTCGGGGGTGTCTGCAATGAAGCCTTCGCCATCTGCAAGCTTTAAGGTGTTTTTGCAGGGAACACCGGGGGCTGCAGCACCGCAGAGAGCGACATTTTCTATGACACCCTCAATGACCTGTTCTGTAATGAAAGGACGGGCGGCATCATGAATTAAGACAATGTCAGCCTTGGGCGAAACTTCCCGCAGCGCGTTTCGCACGGAATCCTGACGCTCCTTGCCGCCAATGGTGATGGCGGTTACCTTTGAAATGCCAAATTCTTCTGCAATATCCTTGCAACCAAGCAGGTCACATTCTGATGTGACGATAATGATTTCATCGATAGCGGTGCAATTTTCTAAAACAGAAAGGGTATGTGCCAAAACAGGCATGCCGCCAAATTCGAGAAAAATTTTATTGAGTTCTGCCTGCATGCGGCTGCCTTTTCCGGCAGCAGCCACAATGCAACTGACGAAGCTTTTGTTCTGCTTTGTTTTCTTCTTCATCATTTCACCTTATTTCTTTGTTTTATCCAGCTCTTTTTTTAAATACTGTCCTGTGTGAGAGGCTTTGCACCGGCAGATTTCTTCCGGTGTTCCTGTGGCAACGACCTGCCCGCCGGCATCACCGCCTTCGGGTCCTAAGTCTATGATATAGTCAGCTGACTTAATGACATCTAAGTTGTGTTCAATCACCAAAACTGTATTGCCGGCATCGACTAAGCGTTGCAGCACCTCAAGGAGCTTGTGGACATCGGCAGTGTGGAGACCGGTGGTGGGCTCGTCTAAAATATAAATAGTTTTGCCGGTGCTGCGCTTTGAAAGCTCAGTTGCAAGCTTGACGCGTTGCGCTTCGCCGCCGGAAAGCTGGGTAGAGGGCTGACCGATTTTGACGTAGGAAAGACCTACGTCACAGAGAGTCTTTATTTTACGCTGAATTTTTGGCAGATTCTTGAAAAATTCAAGAGCTTCTTCAGCGGTCATATCCAGCACCTCATGGATGTTTTTTCCTTTATATTTTACGTCTAGGGTTTCGCGATTATAACGCTTGCCCTTGCAAACCTCACAGGGGACGTAGATATCGGGCAGAAAGTGCATTTCGATTTTAATGATACCATCACCGCTGCAGGCTTCGCATCGGCCGCCTTTTACGTTAAAGCTGAAGCGGCCTGCCTTGTAGCCGCGGATTTTGGCTTCGGTAGAAGCAGCGAAAACCTCACGGATATCAGAAAAGACGCCGGTATAGGTCGCGGGATTGGAACGCGGTGTTCTGCCGATGGGGGACTGGTCAATATCAATGACCTTGTCAAGATGCTCAAGACCGGAAATTTCTTTGACCTTGCCGCCCACCGTGTGAGCACGGTTCAGCTCCCGGGAAAGATGTTTATGAATGACTTCGTTGACAAGGGAGGACTTGCCGGAGCCGGACACGCCGGTGACAGCGCAGAACGTACCCAGAGGAATGTCAACGTCAATATTTTTCAGGTTGTTTTGAGACGCACCGCGGATTTTTAAGAAGTTCCCGTTGCCGCTTCTTCTCTCTTTTGGTGTGGGAATTTCTTTTCTGCCGGAGAGGTAGTCACCGGTGATAGAGTTTTCATTTGCCATAATCTCTTCCACGGTACCCTCGGCTACGATATAGCCTCCGTGAACGCCTGCGCCTGGACCGATGTCGACGATATGGTCTGCTGCAAACATGGTGTCGGCATCGTGTTCTACAACAATGAGGGTATTTCCCAAATCCCGAAGACGTTTTAAGGTTTCTAAAAGACGGTCATTATCACGCTGGTGCAGACCGATGGAGGGTTCGTCTAAAATATAGAGCACGCCCATTAAGCTGGAACCAATCTGGGTTGCCAGTCGAATGCGTTGTGCCTCGCCGCCGGACAGAGTGCCTGCAGCACGCGAAAGGGTCAGGTAATCCAGACCTACATCCACCAAAAAGCCCAGACGGGCATTGATTTCTTTTAAAATCAGCCTTGCAATCGAAAAATCACGTTCGGATAGAGACAATTCTTTGAAAAAACGCTGGGTGTCACGGATGGAAAGCTGGGTTAGTTCCCAGATATTAAGCCCGCCAACTGTGACAGACAGAGGCTCCGGCTTTAAGCGCTTGCCGTGGCAGGTGGGGCAGGATTTAGTGGTCATTAATTTTTCATATTCTGCCTTCATAAATTCACTGGAGGTATCGTTATAACGGCGCTCTAAGTTCCGGATGATGCCTTCAAAGGCAGCACGGTAAGAAGCGGTGCCGTAGGAGCGTTCATAGGATAAATCAAGCTTTTCGCCTTGGGTGCCATAGAGTAAAATTTCCTGAACGTCAGGAGGAAGGTCGCCAAATTTTGTATCCAGCGAAAAACCGTAACGGTCAGAGAGTGCCGTAAAATACATATAGGAAACGCTCTCTGAATCCTTTGCGTTGCCCCAACCGATGGCAGAAACCGCACCCTCACGTAATGACTTATTGTAGTCAATCACCAGCTCGGGGTCAATCTTCATCTGGTTGCCGAGACCGGCGCAATCAGGGCAGGCACCAAAGGGACTGTTAAAGGAAAACATGCGGGGTGCAAGCTCTTCCATGCTGATGCCGCACTCATCACAGGCATAATTTTCGGAAAACAGCATTTCCTCCCCGTCAATAACGTCAACAAGCACCAGACCGTTTGCTAAGGACAGTGCAGTTTCCAGTGAGTCAGCCAGGCGTTTTTTGTGTTCCCCGCCGGCAACCAAGCGGTCAACAACAATTTCAATATTATGTTTTTTATTTTTTTCAAGAGTGATTTTTTCGGACAAATCATATAAAATGCCATCAACACGGACACGGACAAAGCCGCTGCGCTTGGCATCATCAAACAGTTTTTGATGTTCTCCTTTTTTGCCGCGAATGACCGGTGCTAAAATTTGGAATTTGGTTTTATCGGGGAGCAGGAGCACCTGGTCTACAATCTGGTCAATGGTCTGTTTTTTGATTTCCTTGCCGCATTTGGGACAGTGAGGTACACCAACACGGGCATATAATAAACGGAGATAGTCGTATATTTCGGTGACGGTTCCCACCGTGGAGCGGGGGTTTTTGCTTGTGGTTTTCTGGTCAATGCTGATGGCGGGGGATAAACCTTCAATCAGCTCTACATCGGGCTTTTCCATTAAGCCCAAAAATTGCCGGGCATAGGAAGAAAGAGATTCCATATAACGGCGCTGACCTTCAGCATATATTGTGTCAAAGGCAAGGGACGATTTTCCGGAGCCGGAAAGACCTGTAAAAACCACTAGCTTATTACGAGGAATGGTTACGTCAATATCCTTTAAATTGTGCTCTTTTGCACCTTTTATATAAATCTGCTCTAAAGCCATTTTTGTATCTCCTTTTGTGCATATATACCTTTATATATTGTATCCCATTTTTGGGAAAAAGTCAAAGTTTTTTGCGATGATATATAAGAATTAATTATAAAAGCAAAAAGAGGATTTTACAAAAAAAGTCATTGAATATTTTAAGGAGGTGTGGTAGAATAGATTTAACAGAGTTAAATCTATTCAGCTAAATTCGCATTCTGCGAGCTAAATTGAGCAGGCTCAGCTAAATTGCCTTACGGCAGCTAAATGTGCTACGCACGCTTATGGCGAATGTAATTTAGCTGTTTTGAAAAAACAATTTAGCTATGGAGCAAAGCGGAATAATTTAGCTTTGCACGACAGTGCAAAATTTAGCTAAAAGGCGGCATCTAAATCGTTCAAGCGTTGTGTACAATGTGTAGGGTTCGGCAATTTTTGACGAATCGCTTTCGGCACATCGTAAACGATGTGACCTACAATAAATGTGGCACATTGAACGAAATGTACACTGATTTTATAATTGACATATACAAAATTTTATTTCATAAAATTCTTAAGAGCCTAACGGCTTTATGCAGTCTTTCGACTGCGTATGCCAATTGACGGGGTCGCAAAAATCTCCTTGCGAGCAAAGATTTTTGCTCCTGGTAAAAAGATTTCTTGTATCTAAATGGTGCTTTAATTTTATAATAATGTTTTTTTATTACAATGTGATCAATGGAGGCAATTATGTTTAAAAATAAAAAAATGCTTGCAGTTATAGCTGCTGTCTGCATTATTTTGGTTGTTGTAGGCGTTCTTCTTGTAAACGGAGGAAAATATCAGGCGACTCAGCTGGAAGGGTATTCTCTTATGATACCGCAAAGCTGGGAAGTATCGGAAGAATCAGGCTGTTTGATTTTTAAAGATAAGGACACAGAAATCGGACAGTTTCGTTTGCTCTATACCGATCATGAAGTGGTGGATATTCCCAAAGCGTTAGGCTATACACCGGAAAAGCCGCAGGTGCGCGAATCGGACAAGTATGTAACAAAGGTATATGAGATTCGTTTCCTTCAGGGTGAGGATGAAATTTGTCAGTATGTTTTTGACGATTTACCGGATTTTCCACCCTATCAGGCGGTTTTGACACTGAAAAATGTAAATACCAGAACGGCAGAGCGCATTTTACAGCGTATCAGCATGCCTAAGCTTGGTGCGAATCCCCCCGAAAAGCCCGTGAAAGAGCTGACAGACGAATTTTTAGAACAAGCTGTATATACAGTTCAAAGAGGGACTTCGGTGTATGCTTATCGTTTGAGCCGACTGGACAGATTGATTCAGGCCGGAGCAGAACAACCTGCTGATAAGGCATCCGGCTTGCATATTCTGTCTTGCGAGGCAGGCGAGGAGAGTCGTACAGTAAAAACCTGGTACTATGTTTTTGTAGGCGGCGGCGAAAAAAAGCTGTATATATACGAGCAGGGTGAAGACGGGTTCTATTTCTATCGGAATAACCCTAAGCTCATTAGGGAGATAACCAGAGAAACCTCTGTGGAAGAAAATTACACACGGTATTATGCTGACGGAGAGCTGATTTTAGAGGCTCCCTATAATTCTTATGCAGAAAATAAAGAAGCGTTGCTTGCCTATAAGGATACATTAATCGGGGATAACAGCAATGTTTCGGCTTTGGTACAAAAAGCCATGCCTGTACATGCTACCTTAGAGGGCATTAGTCTTGAGACGGAGAATGAGCCTTACGGCTTGAGTCTGCGTTATGTTTTAGATAAGCCGGAAATGTATATTACAGAGGGTACATTGAATGAAAATGCCTTCTACCAGAATGCCTTGGTACTTTTCAGTCTGGTCAGCAATGTGGATTGGATTCAGATGGATATTCGAACCGGGGAAACTGTTTTTAATGTAAAGTATGAACGTGAGGTTGCTGAAAAGCAATTTGATGAACAGGACCTTTCTCAATTTGCTACCGATATGAAAGCTTTTGAAGAATTTACGGAGGATGTGCCGAAAATGTCACCGCCAACGGAAAACAATTCCGGCAATGGTGTGGACGGGACAAGGGTTGTTACCAGTACAACCGTAATGGTTTCGAGCACTTCTGTGGTAAGACACCCAAAGACCGGAAAAATGGTGTCGGTGAAACCCTATGCTGAGCGATATGGGGTGACCCAGTATTTGGATAAACCCATTACGGTGACCTTGTATGAAAAGAGTGATGCAGGAAAAATTACCATGTGGGCAACAGGGTCTTGCGGCGGGGTGCAGATTGGCAGCTATCCGATTAGTTCCAGAGCAGAATTTGACAGTCTGCTTGGTATGGTTGGTTAAAACGCTTTTTTTGTCTTTTGATTGTGAGAAGGGGCGATATGCTGTTTTTCTGCGTGCTTTTGCGGAAGGGAAAGGGTTTAAAAATTTCTTCGAAAAAAGCTTGACAAAGAAAGGGAATCGTGTTATACTTGTAAAGTCGAAAATAGAATAATGTTCGCTTTACGGTTATGCCGCTGTGGTGGAATTGGCAGACACCCGGGACTTAAAATCCCGTGGGAGCAATCCCGTACCGGTTCAAGTCCGGTCAGCGGCACCAAAAATCCGACCACCTCGCGGGTGTTCGGATTTTTCTTTGGCATTGGTTTTCGTGTTAAACATCTTTGAATAGCAACGGCCTTAGGTCGTGTCTTGCAAAACTGCAAATGAGGGAATGTTATGAAAGTAATTGTTTTTTTAAACTTTGCTATTTCGCTTATATTTACACTTTGCTATTTTTATCAGTTTGTGTATGTATTTGTCGGGTTGTTTAAAAAATCAAAATCCTTTACGGCGGAGAAAAATCATCGGTATGCGGTGGTTATATCTGCCCGAAATGAAGGCAACGTTATTGGAAATCTGATTAACAGCATTCAAAAGCAAACATATCCGTCTGACTTACTTGATATTTTTGTCGTGGCAGATAACTGTACCGATGATACTGCCGAAGTGGCAAGACGTGCCGGTGCAACGGTTTATGAACGCTTTAATCAGGAATGGGTAGGAAAAGGTTATGCTTTAGATTGGCTTTTCAGTTTAATTAAAGAAGACTATTCTGAGAAGCAGTATGAGGCGTATATTGTCTTTGACGCTGATAACGTTGTTGCCCCAACATTTGTTGAGGAAATGAACAAATTATTTGATAACGGGTATCGTGTGATTACCAGTTATCGAAATTCCAAAAATTATGGTGAAAACTGGATTACTGCCGGTTATTCTCTTTGGTTTTTAAGAGAAGCAAAGTTTTTGAATAACGCCAGAATGATTTTGGGCACCAGTAGTGCGGTTTCCGGTACGGGCTTTTTGGTTAGTGCAGAGGTTATTGAACAAAACGGCGGGTGGATTCATCATCTTCTCACTGAGGATATTGAATTTACGACTGATTGCATTGTAAATGGTGAAACCATTGGGTATTGCAAAAACGCGGTGCTGTATGACGAACAGCCGACGACTTTCTACCAGTCTTATCTGCAGCGCCTACGCTGGTCGAGAGGTTTTTATCAGGTCTTTAAAAAGTATGGCAGACGGCTGTTTGCCAAGAGTTTTCGGGGTTGTTTTGCGTGCTTTGATATGTTAATGACGTTGATGCCGGCGATGCTACTTACCTTGCTGAGTGTTATTGTGAATATTGCATCAATTCCCGTTGGAATTTTTGGAGATTCTACAGAATGGCCCATGCTTTTGGAAACTCTGGGTCAAACGGTTTTAAGCTTTTTTGTGATTTTCTTAATACTTGGTGGGATTACCACCATCACAGAATGGAAGCAGATTCACTGCTCAAAGGTGAAAAAAATTGCCTATATTCTAACGTTTCCTCTATTCATGCTGACCTATGTGCCGATTTCAATTATTGCACTGTTTAAGCAAGTTAAGTGGGAGCCCATTAAGCATTCGGTATCAAAGTCGTTATCTGAGATTTGCCAGGAACAGGTTTCGGTGGAAAAAGAAATGTAATTTATATAAATAGGTATAAAAAGCTATCACAGTTTGTGATGGCTTTTTTGCTCAAAAAAAGGTTGTGCTTACATATCTTATAGATGAAAAAGGAGCGGCAGAATGAGTAGTCAGCATAAAAACACAAAACACAAGATGTCAAACATTGTTAAGCTTCACTATATAAAGTTTACCTTTCGTCTGGTGCTTTTTTTATCTGCTTTGTGCTTATATTTATACAATCGCATATGTAAAACCGGCATGCCGTTTGGAGGGTTGGAAGACAATCATTTGCTATTAAGCTTAATCTGGCTGTGCTTTTTTATCGAGATGCTTTTCCGATTTTTTCCATCTAAGCTTGAAAGTATAGGCTGTCAAAAACATCTTTCTAAGAATTTTGAGAAAACAGACGTGAGGGAATTACCGAGGCATCGAGAGGCGGCATGGAGGACCTTTTGGGCGGCCATATCCTGGATTGTGCCGAATGCTGTTTTTTCAGTTTTGTATTTAGCAGGCGTGTTTGATACCGGTCTTATGGTTTTGCTTGCGTTATGTTATTCTGTTTGCGATGTCATTTGTATTTTGTTTTTTTGTCCGTTTCAAACCTGGATTTTAAAAAATAAATGTTGCGTTAGCTGCCGGATTTATAACTGGGATTATGTTATGATGTTTACGCCCTTTATTTTTATTAAAAATGTTTATACCTGGTCATTGCTCTGTGTTGCATTGATTCTCTTGTTGCATTGGGAATTCGTGGCAAGAAGGCATCCGGAACGTTTTTGCGAAGAAACCAACGGCAGGCTATCATGCAGAAATTGTAAAGAGGTGCTTTGCCATCATAAAAAACAGTTACGGTTTGTTTGGAAAAAGGGAACGTTTAATCTAAGGGGCAATACTATGCTAAAAAAGGAAGAATAAATGATACAAAAAAGGGGATATAAAAAGGAGAGACTGCTGCTTTTTTGCAAAAGTTTTTATGCAGCATGGTGAATTTATTGACTTTTTTTTTACAGAAGGATATAATATATAAAGTAAGCAGAATTTATGTTATAGAGAAAAGAGGAATTTTCATGAAAATCAAAATCGGTATTGCAGGCTACGGTAACTTGGGCAGGGGTGTTGAATGTGCCATTTTGCAGAACCCTGATATGGAACTTTTTGGCGTTTTTACCCGTCGCAATCCGACAGATGTGAAGACTTTGACAAATGCCTCTGTATACCACATTGACGATATTGAAAGTTATAAAGATAAAATTGATGTTTTAATTCTTTGTGGTGGCAGTGCTACGGATTTGCCGGTGCAGACACCGGCACTTGCCAAACATTTTAATGTGATTGACAGCTTTGATACCCATGCAAAAATTCCTGAACATTTTAATAAGGTTGATGCAGCGGCTCAAGCATCGGGCAATGTTGCTATTATTTCCGTTGGTTGGGATCCGGGGATGTTCTCCTTAAACCGTTTATATGCCGGCGCGATTTTGCCTGACGGTGAGGACTATACCTTCTGGGGTAAAGGTGTTAGCCAGGGTCATTCGGATGCCATTCGCCGGATTGAGGGCGTTCGAAACGCCAAGCAGTATACCATTCCGGTAGAGGATGCCTTAGAAGCTGTCAGAAGCGGCGTGAATCCGACCCTTTCTGTTCGCCAGAAGCACATTAGAGAGTGCTTTGTTGTGGCAGAGGAAGGTGCCGACCTTGCAAAAATTGAAAATGAAATTAAAACCATGCCCAATTATTTTGCAGATTATGACACCACGGTTCATTTTATCACTGAAGAAGAACTGATGCGTGACCATAGCGGCATTCCACACGGCGGTTTTGTGATTCGCTGCGGTAAAACAGGTCTTGGCGGGAAAAACAAGCATATTATTGAATATAGCCTAAAGCTGGATTCTAATCCTGAGTTCACCTCTTCGGTGTTGGTGGCATATGCCCGTGCAGCGTATCGCATGAAACAGGAGGGACAGTCCGGCTGCAAAACAGTGTTTGACGTGGCACCTGCCTATCTTTCCATAAAATCAGCAGAAGAACTCAGATCCCTTTTGCTGTAGAAAAGGAGGATTATATGAGTAACATTTGGCATAATATTAATCCAAAACGGATTCATGCCCGGGATTTTGTGACGGTTATTGAAATTCCCAAGGGCGGTAAGCTCAAGTATGAGCTGGATAAGGAAACCGGTATGCTGATGCTGGACCGTATTTTATATACCTCCACTCACTATCCGGCAAACTACGGCTTTATTCCCAGAACCTATGCAGACGATTTTGATCCCCTTGATGTTTTGCTTTTGTGTTCAGAGGATATTGCACCGCTGACACTGGTGCGGAGCTATCCTATCGGTGCTATCACCATGGTGGATAACGGGCGAAATGATGAAAAGATTATTGCCATTCCCTATGACGACCCAACCTACAGCCAATATACAAGTATTGAGCAGCTTCCCAAGCATATTTTTGACGAAATGAAGCACTTCTTCTCTGTGTATAAGGCATTAGAGGGAAAGGAAACGGCAGTGGATGAGGTTAAAGGTCCGGAAGAAGCGGTTAAAATTATTCAAAATGCCATTGACCATTACATAGATTGTTATTGTAAATAAAAAGTAAAAAAAGAAATAGAATATATGGATGTACTCAATAAGGCAGTAAAAGAAAGGCATCCTGACCGAGGGCTTTGAGCCAAATCTCTGCATTTTTTGATGCTGAGACCATTATGGACCGGGTAAGCTTGATTGCAGCAAGCGCGCGGAAGGTCTTAATTACGTCATGTTAGGCGGTCAGGGTGTTGTAGAAAATGCAGTCTATAAGGCAAGAGAATGGATCGGAATATTTTGAGAAATGAATCATAACGGTTATTTTTTTGTTTAAGGAGTTTATACATGAGAAAAAGAATATATTTGAGCTTATTTTTATTACTTACGGTGATGCATGTTTCCGGTTGTCGATCATCGGTGTATACGAAAGACCACGAGGCAGTTGAGTCGACTAAGGTGGTTTCTGAGGTGCCGACTCCTACACCGGAGCCCACGCCGGAGCCTGCGGAAGAGCAATATACGAAAGCGGAGCGAGACCAACTTGCCGATGACCTTAAAAGCAGGAGGCAAGCGGTAGAACAGCAACTCAGCTCGCTGGATGTTAGCGAAGATTCTGATGGCGTAAAACGGTATAGCGAGGAAAATGCCTTGCGCAAAATTAAAATTGGTCGGGATGCATACGGCATTAAGGATTTGGAATACGAAA
>JAFWAT010000060.1 GCA_017507525.1 Clostridia bacterium
CAAGAGCATGCGCCTTTTAACATAGCGTATCCCCTCTTGGAATATTTATTAAGTTTTTAGAAAATTGTTGCACATACAGTATAACACAATTTGTGAAAAATTGCAATAATATTCTGTTTTGACAGACCGTCGAGGACGCCGGACCCTACAACACACCTATGGAACAAACCGTAGGGGAGGGTCTCCGTGCCCTCCCGAATTTGCGGGCGGGGATAGAACCCCGCCCCTACCTAACCCCTAAACCCCTTTTACATAGTGGAAACAGATACAAAAAGGCAGAAACGACATCTATATCGTTTCTGCCTTTTTCCTTTTATATAAGAACTACTTAGTCCTCAAAATAATTCAAAATCATTTCCATTACAATTTTTGTGCCAATGGGCACACTGCTGATTTGCAGCTTTTCCTCACGGGTATGTACGCCTGCGCCCAAAAAGCTGCCCACACAAACCGCCGGAACGCCCAAAGACATGGGAATGTTACAATCTGTTGAGCCGGACTCAGCCACGCAAGGCAGACCTGAATGCTTACTTTGTATTGCCATGCAGTTTTCAGAAAGAGCCTGCAGAACCGCCTCATCCACCTCGCCGGAGCAGGGACGCTCGCCCAATAGTTCAACCGAAATACTAACGCCCTTAGCCTTTGTCCTTTCAATTTCTTTCTCAAAGGACTGCTTCATAAACGCAAGACTTTCTTCATCATCCGAGCGGTATTCATACATTGCTGAAACCTTCTGTGCAATGGTATTCACCGATGTACCACCCTCAATCATACCCACATTGTAGGTTGTCTTGGTGCCCTCTTTTTGGGGCACTTCCTGGGCGTAAAGACGGCAAATCAGGTCAGACATGTAATAAATTGCGTTTTGATTGCCAAAAGCATTGTAGGAATGACCGCCCTCAGTTTCAACAGTCACCCGATAACGGTGAGAACCAACGCACCGGTTCACAATGTATCTGTAGTCGCCGTCAATGGTAAAGAGTGCTGAAATTCTGCCGGCATAATCCTTCATAATCTGGCGTACACCCTTTAAATTACCCAAACCCTCTTCGCAGGCGTTCGCTACAAACAGCATACCGCAATTCGGTTTTAAGTTATACTTTAAAATATATTGAACTGCCATCATCATTTGCACCAGGCAGATCGTATCATCACAAACACCGGGGCAATAGATGTATGCATCATCTTTTTCATAAGGCAGAGGTTCCCGATCTGGGAACACCGTATCGGTGTGCGCCATAAAGACGATGATATCGTCTCGACCCTCGCAGTTCATGGGGAAAACAACGTTCTGTGCTTCATCGATATAAGCGCCCTCTGCACCGTGGCTTTTGAACCAATCCAGGCAGAACGCCGCACGCTTTTCTTCATGATGAGAGGGTGCCGGAACCTTGCAAAGCGACTCTAAAAGCGCAAAGGTTTCATCACTGCATTCGTCTAAGTAACGCAATGCTCTTTCTGATAAATCTTTCATTTCTTTACATTCTTTCCAATATCATATCATTTTTTCTGCTAAGCAGTCCGCTTTCTGAAATAATCATGCCCCCAAGGATTAACAGAGAACCTAAAACATTAAACCAAGTTAAGGCTTCTGTAGTCCCCGTAGGGCCTGGAATGACCAAGGCATACAAATAAGCAAACACAGGCTCTAAGGTAAAAATAACCGCAACCCTTGCAGGGGACAAATATTTTTGCACCACAATCTGACCTGTAAAGGCAAAGGATGTGCAAAAAACCGCTGTCAGCACAATTGCCAGAATTAAGGTTTGTGTATAATCCACCGCCATAAATCCGCCGGGAGATTGAATGCTCCAAGCAATAAGGGATAAAACAAACGCCGCCACAATCTGCCCGATGCCAAGCAGCAGGGGGTCACTCTCCTTTAAAAACTTATCTGCCACAATGATATGAACAGCAACACATAGAGCACATAAAAATGTTAGCAAATCTCCCATGGTTAACGCACCGATACCCTGATAAACGCCTGTCACGAATACAAGCCCTAAAATCGCCAATACAACACCGACCCAGTTACTGAGGCTGGGACTCTTCTTTAAGAGAAATGCTGATAAAAAGGGCACGATTAAAACGCTTAAGCTGGTAATGAAGGCAGAGTTTGAGGCTGACATGTTTTCATCCCGCAAACCCAGCACCTGAAAAATCATATATCCCGAAAGCAGTGCACCCAAAATAAAGGACTGTAAAACTGTTTTTTTGTTAAACCGACAAAGCTGCCGGCAAAAAATGAAAGATAAAATCACGCCTGCCATGCCAAAGCGCAAGGTCAAAAAGCCAAGTGCCGGCACATCTGCTGCTACGTTTTTCATTAAAATAAAAGATGAACCCCAGGCCGCCGTCACCAAAACCGCCATAATGGTTGCCAGTTTTTTACTCATTTGTCTCTCCCTCTGCTTTTGTCAATATGCCCTCTGCCACACGGATTCCATCTACTGCCGCACTCATAATGCCACCGGCATAACCGGCACCCTCTCCGGCAGGATATAAGCCTGAAACCGTCACACTTTCAAAATTTTCATCCCGCAGAATCCTTACCGGTGCGCTGGTTCTTGTTTCAGGACCTGTCAGCACACTGTCACTTGCTGCAAAGCCGCTGATTTTTCTGTCAAAAACCCTAAGACCGGATTGCAGCCGATTGATAATCGGCTCCGGAAACAATTTGGTCATGTCAGACAGCACATAGCTGCCTGTGTAACTTGGCACAACCTGCCCCAAATCCATCGGTTTGCCCGTCATAAGGCTGCCCACAGTTTGCACCGGGGCGCCTTTGCCACCGGTGAGAGAATAAGCGCGACGCTCCAAACTCCGCTGAAAACTGACCCCGGCTAACGGATGCAAACTATCATAAAACCTACCATCTACGTTGACGCAAAGTGCCGAATTGGCGTTTTTCTCGCTACGGCTTCTGTGGCTCATGCCGTTTGTAACAATGGTGTCCGACTCACTCGCCGCAGCCACCACCAAACCGCCGGGGCACATGCAAAAACTGTAGCAGGCATCGCTCCCCTCCCGATGGGATAGTTGATATTCCGCCGGACCCAGGCGTGGATGTCCGGCATAATCGCCATACATCGCCTTGTCCAATTCTGTTTGCAGGTGCTCAATCCGCACTCCCACAGAAAAAGGCTTTTGCACCATGGATATGCCTTTATTGTGTAGCATTTCATAGGTATCACGGGCACTGTGCCCAATGGCTAAAATGACATGTGTGCAAGGGATATATTCATCGTTTGAGGTCGTAATCCCTTTAACCTTACCATTTTGAATCGTCACATCAGTTAGGGCGGTTTCAAACCGAAACTCACAGCCCAAACCAATTAAGTATTCACGCATTGTTTGAATCACGCATCTTAAAACATCTGTCCCTATATGGGGCTTTGCCTTATATAAAATATCTTCATCCGCTCCGAAAAAATGAAAATCAGAAAGCACGCGACGTGAACGGGGGTCAGAAATACGGGTTGTCAGTTTGCCGTCAGAAAAAGTTCCGGCACCGCCTTCTCCAAACTGCACGTTGGTATTTATATCTAAACTGCCGCCATTCCAATAGGCTTCTACCTTTGCCGTACGCTTTTCTACCTGTGCACCCCGTTCCAGAATCAAGGGTGCTGCACCGGCACGGGCTAAGGTGAGAGCGCAAAACAAACCGCAGGGACCCGTGCCAACCACAACCGGTCGGCTTTTTAAATGACTGACAAGCTGTTTTTCCGGCACATCCATCTGTGCCGGAGAAACATCACCGCCATAGTTGATGCCGCTTTCATCCGCTAACATCAGCTCTACGGTATATACAAAACGAACCTGCTTTTTTCTGGCGTCTACCGATTGGCGGACAATGCGAAAAGCAGTTACATCTTTTTCTTTTTTTCGAATCATTTGTAGGGCTTTATCACAAAGATTTTTTTCATTTTCATCCGGGGATAAAGCAATATTCCGAACCAAAACCGGCATCTTTCACATCCTCCACCTCCGCATTTTTCAACACTCTTTATTGTAATAAAAAACCGGTGCCAAGTCAAGAAAACAAGCTGAATTTTGAGAAATTTATTTTTCTTTTCCTTAAAAGTCTACATAATACGTTAACATAATATATTCTTTTCCCAAAATTTTCTGGGTATAATTTATGCTTTTTTCGGAACTTTTATCTCGCTCTTTCGTATAACTTAGTGTCACAAGCATTGACATTCATGAGAAAAAACAACTTTAACACGACATATCGCAGGGCGGCTTTAAAAACCTGCTTTGCTAATTTTTACACTATGCATTATGTTAACCGTTTATCGGCTGCTTCGGTTTCAATCTTGAAACAGATGAACGGGGCCAACCGGCCGGGAGCAGGGCGTTTTGCCCACATATTGTTTTAACCGGCAAAGCGTTCCCCTTAACAGGGAGGTATAATGTGATAGACACCCAGCCTGACAGCCGGACACAGAAAGAAAAATTAAATTTTTAAGGAGGAAATTCTTCATGACTATTTCTAAAAAGTTGACTGCCGGCATCGTGGCAGCCATCATGTCTTTGGGTATGGTATTCTCCGGTTTTGCTTCCCTGCCCACAGATGTTGTGGATTCTCCTTATGAAGAATCCATTGAAGCTTTAGGTGCACTTGAGATTATGATTGGTGACGGCAACGGTCTTTTCAGACCGAACGACAGCATTCGCCGTTCCGAATTTGCAAAAGTTGCTGTTGAAGCACTGGGCATGGGCAGCATTGCACAGTCTTCTAATTATCAGACCAAGTTCCCCGATGTAGTGGAAAACCACTGGGCAAACGGCTATATTAACGTTGCAGTCAGCCAGGACATCATCATCGGTGATGACCAGGGCAACTTCCGTCCTGACGATCCGATTAGCTATTCTGAGGCAATGGCAATTTTGGTCAGAAGTGTTGGTCACGAGCCGGCAGCACTGGCTAAAGGCGGCTACCCCAACGGTTATATCTCTGTTGGTTCTCAGATTGGCATCGCCAAAAAGGCCGTAACCGGTCACAACAGCGCTGTAACCCGTGGTATGATTGCACAGATGACCTTTAACGCCCTGACCGTTAAAATGATGGAACAGGTGGGCTTCGGCAGCGATGAGAAATACGAAATCGTTGATAAGACCTTGCTGCAGGATGTTTTGGATGTAACCAAAGCAACCGGTCAGATTACCGCTTTAGGTATCAGCTCCATCTCCGGCACAAGCTCTCTGCGTGATAACGAAGTCAGAATCGGCGACAAAACCTACAAGGTTTCCGAAACCGCTCTGCCTGCTGTACGCAACCTGCTGGGCTTTAACGTAATCTACTACGTTCGCGAGCTCGCTGACGGCGACTTTGAGCTGATTTTGGCAAGAGCTGACCAGAACCAGAATCACGCTGTTACCATCAAAACCGGCGATGTTGAATCGGTCCAGACTGCTGAAAGCGGTTCTACCACGGTAGAATACTGGATCGATAAAGAAAACGACAGAAACCCGAAGGAACTGACCATCAAATCCGGCGCGCAGATGATTTATAACGGTAAGGCTACAACCTTTGACGCTGAGCTGCTGCAGCCTGAATCCGGCCGCATCGTCTGCCTGGATATTGATAACGATGATGGATATGACCTGGTGTTTGTAACCTCTCTTTCAAACCTGGTTGTTGAAAGTGTCATTGCAAACAGCCACAAGGTTACAGATAAGTACGGTAACCCGTCCTTAGTATTAGACCCTGATAACAAAGACGTAAAATTCACCATGACCCAGGGCGGTCAGCTGATTGAGCTTTCAGACCTTTCCGAATGGGATGTTTTAAGTGTTGCAAAAAGTGTTGACGGCACCATCATCTCTGTGGAAGTTTCCAAAAACAAGATAACCGGTAAGGTTGAAGAAATTGACGGTGACAAGCGTGTTATTGGCGGCGAAGAATATGAAATCGCCAAGAACTACACCGAGGATATCAAGTTAAACGACGAAGGTACCTTCTACCTTGATATTGAAGGCAAAATCGCCGCAGTTGATACCTCCAGCACCCTGTCCTCCAACTACGCATACGTGGTTGACGCCGGTCTTTCCACAGGCTTTGACAAACGTCTGGAAGTGAAAGTATTCACCAAAGAAGGCGAAATCGTTATCTTAAAATCTGCTGAAAAAATTAGATTCAATGGCGTAAACGGCAAAACACCTGAGGAAGTTTTAAACGCATTAAAAGCTGACGGCAGCGTAAAAGCGCAGCTGATCACTTTCGAAAAGAACGCCTCCGGCGAACTGAGCCAGTTAAACACCGCAACTGATTTAACAAGTTCCGGTGCGATTGATAAAAATAAATTCTCTTTAAATGCTGATAGCGAACTGACCTACAAAAAAGCATCCGGCAAGCTGGGCTCTTATAACGTAAATGAAAACACCCTGATTTTAAACATCCCTGCCGGCACAACCGACCCTGATGAATTCAGCATTGAAAAATTAAGCTTCTTTGACGATAACGAAGCGTATGATGTGTTAGTATATGACGTAGCAGAAGACTTAACTGCAAAAGTCGTGATTGTTACAAGCTCTACCGCTTCTGCAAGCATTGAAGCACCCATTGCTGTTGTTGACCAGATTGCAACTGTCTTAAACAGCAACAATGAAACCGTTCAGAGAGTGTATGTATACCAGAACGGCGAGCGTGTCTTCTTCGATACCGATACTGACGGACTGCTCGTTAAGGGTGAAGGCGAAGAGGCAACCAGCCTGGAAAAGGGTGACATCATTCAGCTGAAGCTGAACACCAAGAACGAAATCAGCGGCTTCCGCCTGCTGTTTGATGTAGATAACAAGGCTACCGAGTTCAACCAGTCTATCGACGACTTAGAGCTCATCTACGGTAGAGTCTTGAAGAAGTTCGCTTCCTCCATCAACGTTCAGGTAGGTGAAGGTGCGGTTTCTAACTACAGCCTCTCTAATGTAACTGTATATGAGTTCGATTCCAGCAAAAACAAAAACGCAATCCGCGTGGTTGATGCAAACGAAATCACACAGTATGATGACTTAGACCCCAGCCGCGTCTTCATTAAGATTTACAAAGACGCTGTTCAGGAAATTGTCATTGTAAAATAAATTAGCCAGCCAACCAATTTAATATATCACACAACCTCCAAGAAGGGGCTGCACCTGGTGTAGCCCCTTCGACCCTACATACGTTTATAAAGCCGGTTGAGTGTTTTATATGCTTCTCTGTCGATGCTGTCAAGCTGCTCCTTCGTTATGCGAAACTGCCAATTGCCGTCAGCCCTTCCCGGAATATTCATACGGGTATCTCTCCCGTAACCCAAAAGGTCTTGAATAGGAAAAATCACAAGACCGGCATGACTTCTAAACATGGTTCGCAGAATGCTGTCATAACACCGGTTCCAGTCGTCATCTACATATCCGCAATAGGATAACAACCTGCTTCGCCTTGTCTCATCCAACTCCCAGACATAACCTAAGAGTGTATTATTATCATGGGTGCCGGTATACGCCACACAATTTTCGACATAGTTATGAGGCAAATGAAACGAATCGTCATCCCCCAAAAACCCAAATTGCAACACCCGCATACCGGGAAAACCGCTATAGCCGACCAGCTGACTGACCGCTTCTGTAATCTCTCCTAAATCCTCGGCAATCACCAGCTTTTCGCCCCGTACTTCGTTCATCCTGTCTACAAGCTTTTCAGCGGGTCCTATGCCCCACTTGCCCTCTTTAGCAGTTTGGGCACCTGCAGGAACCATCCAATAAGAGGATAACGCCCGAAAATGGTCAATCCGAACGCCGTCAAATAAGTTGAACATATGCTTCATGCGAGCCTGCCACCATAAAAAACCGTCCGCCTCCATTTTCGTCCAGTCATAGATAGGGTTGCCCCAAAGCTGACCATCCCTGCAAAAATAATCCGGCGGCACACCGGCAACATGGGTGGGATGCCCTTTTTCATCCAATAAAAACTGGTCCCGATTCCCCCAGACATCAGCACTGTCATAGGCAACATAAAAAGGTAAATCGCCGATGATTTTTATATTCTTGCTTGTTGCATAGGATTTGATGTTCTTCCATTGTTCAAAAAATTCAAACTGAATAAACTGCCACAGAAAAAGACGCTGTGGGCACATTTCTTCTGTTGTCCAGTCAATCCAGCATTTTTCATTGTTGGCATCTTTCAAAGCCATAAACCGGCAAAATTGCTCCAGATATGGGTTCTCGCTAATAAACGCCTCAATTTGGTTGCGGTTTTCCGCCCGTAGTGATGCCTTTAAAAGAACATCCATCCGGGTGTGGTAAAGTCTTTCATATTCTGCGCTGTAGGGCGTATGCTGAAGGCAATCAGAAAGCTCCTCTTTGGTCAATAAGCCTTTGTGATGCAAAACCTCCAAATCCACAAAGTATGGGTTCCCCCCAAAGGCAGAATAAGATTTATAAGGAGAATTGTATTCATCCACCATAGAAAAAGGCAAGACCTGCCAGTAAGAAAATCCACAGTCAGCTAAAAAGTCAATAAAATACTTGGCATGCTCCGAAAAGCCGCCAATGGAATAGTCCCCAAAGAGGGAACTTATGTGCATCAGCACACCGCTTGATCGTTTCATGTCTATGTACCTCCTTCTCCATCATAGCATATGCATGAAAATTCGGTCAACGCACAAATTTTTCCTTTCTCCTTAAAATAATATTGCCAAAGAACCTCTTTTGATGTAAAATTAAGAAAAGAAACTATATATGCGAGGAATGAATGATGACGATTTTAGAAGCCATTAAAACAAGGCGTACCATCCGCAAATTTGATCAAACACCCCTTTCAAAGGAGCAGCTTGCAAAGTATATTGATGCTTCCCGCCTAGCCCCCTCTGCCGCCAATCTCCAACCGCTTAGATACGTTGCCGTCCAAAGCAGGGAGATGGCAGAAAAAATGTTTGAACTGGTCAAATGGGCAGGCTACCTAGCCCCGGATTATGACCCCAAAGAAGGAGAGCGCCCCGTTGCATACATTGCCGTTTGCTCAGATAAAAGCAATCGCTCTAACTGGACTAGCCTGGATTTAGGCGCCGCTGTGGAAAACATGATTTTAGCAGCCCTTTCTGACGGAGTCGGTGCTTGCTGGATTGGCTCTGTTAACTACCCGGAAGCGACAAAGCTTTTGGCCCTATCAGAAGATATAAAGCTTGAGTGTGTTGTAGCCTTGGGCTACCCAAAAGAAGAGCCAAAGGAAGTGGCCATCTCCGAAGATATTAAATATTATGTAGATGAAACCGGAACCCTGTGTGTACCGAAATATAGTATGGATGATGTTTTACTGAAAACTGTATAAAGACAGAAAAATTAAGACCGCAGTAGAGGTGTTCTACCGCGGTCTTAATTTTTATAAAGTTATTACTTGAATTTGTTCCTGATACGCCATAACCTCAGCTAACGTACACACCTCTGTACCCGGCTTGGATGCTGTTACCGTTCCCGCTGCAGATGCCGTTTTAGCAAGGGAGACAAGATCCTTTTTCTGCACGATAGAATGGGCAACAGCCGCTACCATAGAATCTCCGGCACCAACGGTACTCTGGCACTCTATGGGTGCAAGGGTCACGCGAAGTGACTCATGTTCGGTAATATACATAGCTCCTTGGGCGCCCAGAGAAACAACCACCAAAGAAATGCCGCGCTCCAGCAAACTTCGTCCATAGGCAAGCAGCTCTTCATCCGTTGCAAGGGTTTTTCCGGAAAGCTGCTCCAGTTCAAATCGGTTGGGCTTCACAGCAAAGGGTGCTGCCTCTAAGGCTTCTCTAAAGGCTGTGCCGTCAGCATCTAAAATGACCGGAACGCCCTGCTCCTTTGCCAGCAAAATCAATTGTTTATAGATATCTGCATCAATGCCCGGTGCAAGGCTACCCGCCAAAACCATAACGCCGGTTTCGGGTAAATATTTTTTAATCAGAGAAACAGTCTCATTAAGGGCTTTTTCATTTACGAAAAAACCGGGTTCATTGACCTCTGTCACCTGCCCTTTTGCCTTGTCCTGGAGCTTATAGTTAGTTCTGGTTGCACCCGGAACCAAAACAAAGTCATGGCAAATGCCTCGCTTATCCAGTTCGCCGGTTACAGCCTCGCTGCCACCCTCTCCCAAGATTCCCACAGCCAAAACCCCAGCGTCAAACCGCTTTAATACCTTAGCTACATTAATGCCTTTTCCGCCTGCATCGCTCCTCGCCGATTCTGCCCGGTTGAGTCCGCCTTCACAAAAGCTTTCCAAGATAATGGTTTTATCAATGCAGGGATTCAGTGTTACCGTTAAAATTTGCTTCTTCATAAAAATACCATTCCTATTGTTTCTTTATATTTATTGTATCACAAGATAAAAATTTAATCAATCGACTTTAAAATATGCAATAAAAAAACTCAGAATGCAAAAACATTCTGAGCTTCTTTATGTTTCGTCTAACTTATTTTGCAACTGCGTCTTTTAAAGCCTTACCAGCTTTGAAAGCGGGAACAACAGATGCAGGGATTTTGATTGCTGCGCCGGTCTGAGGATTCTTGCCTTCGCGTGCAGCTCTCTTTCTGGTTTCAAAAGTACCGAAACCGATCAGAGCGATTTTTTCACCCTTCTTCAGTTCGTCAGTAACTGTTGCAGTGAAAGCAGCTAACATTTTTTCAGCGTCTTTCTTTGAAACCTCTGCTTTTGCAGCGATAGCAGCAACTAATTCTGCCTTATTCATTACACACAACCTCCATTTTTTTAGTTTTCCTATAAAACTATCATAGCACTAAAAATTTCATTTGTCAATGGCATTTTTCCAATATTTTGCTTACTTTTTATACTTTTTTCTATTTTTTGGTCAAATTTTCCAGAAAATAGAAGTTGAATTGTCCTTTTATGTAAAAAAACCGTGACCTTACTACCCTGTCACGGCTTTTTCAACTCTTAAAATCATGCGTTATTTATCCTCGGCTACAATAATTCTGATTCTGCCGCCCCGATTCATGTTTCTATCGCAGTACGCCGCAATGCGATGCGTGCTTACAGAAAGTTCTGACAGGGGCATAACCGTATAATCGTAACCTATCTTCTTATAAACAATCACATCGTCAGACAAAAGATATTCCTCTCCGCCCAAACCAATCAGGGCAGCACCTTTCACTGCAGAATATGTGGCGTTTAACTTTGTTAAACTTGACATGGATTGCACTTTGCCGTCAGATTTTAAAATCCGCACCGGTTGTCCACTGCTAACGCTATAGACCTTACCGGAGGTTGATACATTTGACACCTGACCGCGGACGTTGTAGCTGTAGCTACCGCTGATGTTGGTGCCTGAGGTATGGCTGCTTGCTTTCGTTACAATACCGTACTCATAGCATTCCCCCGTTGCATCCTTTACAATCAGCTTGTCTATCTCTCCGCCATTGTTTACATGGTAATACAAAACATTACTGCTGCTGAGCGTGACCCTGTCAAGCTGCTGCAAATACACAGGCGCAAACGCGCCGCTATGCGAGCCGTCACCTAAAATCACATCTAAAATTGAAACATTGTCTGCAAACCGAAAACCGCCGGCAGTTTTAGCCTGAGCATTAACCTCTCCGTAAACATCCATTGCCTTTTGAGGGGCAACACTTGCCAATCCATCAGAAAAGGTCACCTGCACCACCTGATGCAGCGAGGGGCTGTTACTGTAGTCGCGTTTTGCCGCATATTCAAAGGTTTTGCCGTCACATTCAACCACCGTAATATAAAAATTAGAGTACGTATCTCCTGATTGATTGGTATAATTTTTCACCCCGGCTGACTGAAAGTAACCCACCACCTGGTTTTCTGCCGCAGCAGGACCTGCAACCCCGGCAACCTCGCCGTTTTTGCCCAATAGAATTGTAACCGTATCGCCGTAGTTATAAGTACCGTTTGAAGACAGTGCATTAAATGCATCTACAGACTCTACCCCATAGGTCATGCCGGAAATGGTAACCTGCGTAAGCTGGTCTTTATTGGGATATGCCGACTCGTAAATACCCGTCACCTTTTTACTGTATGAAAGGACCATGTTTAAATCCGGTGAATAGTATACCACATCATAGATTTTTATATCGTTTGCCGTGCATTTAACGCCGTCACGCATGACGGTAATATTAGAGCCGACAGAAAGTTCCTGATGCCAGGCAGAATTCCGTACCACAACAGGACCTGTCACCTTGCCATCTCGTACGGTAATATATTCTACAGCACCGCGGCTGTCGCGCTGAACGGAAACCAAATCGCCCATTTCCATATTCGCCCTTGCCTGACCAAATGTGGTTGCCAGTGTTCCGACATACGCTGCGGTAGAATCTTCGATATCAAGCTGACCCAGCACGCCATCTTTATAGGTAACAATGGCATTGCTTAGTTTAGAATAGACCACATATTCTTCAAAGGATTGGCTATAAGGCACAAAGCTCACCAGCGTATCACCGTTTTTCAGCACCGCATCGCCGCGCATGCCAATCAGGTCATGGTTAAAGCTTTTATCAATCCGGAAAAGACCGGCAGTGGTTGCCACCCTGCCCGGATTAACCGATACATCTTCTTCATTGGTGGCAAGCAAAACAACATCCTCTGCCAATTTATACTGAATTTGCTCCAAATAATCCAAGGTACTGCCCTTAGGAGAGCAAGTGAGAAGATTATACGTCAAAACCATAACATCCCGACGCAGCATGGCAGTGCCCGTTTTAGCGGAGACATTCTCTAGTAAGCCTACATTTTGGGCAAGACCGATTTGACCATAGGGCCAGGCGTACCCAAAATCTTCGTTGGTGTAGCCCAAAAGCCGCAAATAAACTGTGACAGCTTCTTCCAAAAGAACGGTCTGGTCCGGTTTGAAGGTTGCATCCGGATAACCGGTCACAAGACCATTAGATGACGCAAGCTTCACGTAAGGTGCTGCCCAGTGCCCATAGCGCACATCTGAAAAAGGTGATACTGCAAGACTGGATGCCACCTGATTTTTATACACAGATGCCATAATAGAGATTTTAGAAAATTCTGCGCGGGTCACCGGCTGCTCTAACCGCAGCTCGCCATCGGGGTAACCGCCCATAATAGACATTTGATTTAAAAGTCCGGCAATTTCTGCCTCTCCGGCACCGGCGCCAAAGGCCGTGAAGCCGGAAAGCACTAGAAAACAAAGCAAAAGCGCCGTCATCTTGATTGCATAATGTTTCATTTTTAACATTCCTTTCATCTATCAAAACCGTATCATAAGCTTAATCGTGCCTTAAAGCATCAATGGGATTAAGTTTCGCCGCTTTTTTGGCAGGAAAATACCCAAAGGCAATGCCAATGGCTGCCGAAACGGAAAAGGCAATTATAACAGAGCCTGCTGTAATAATCGTCTTCATATTCATCATTGAGCACAAAAGATACGCACCGCCGATTCCGACAAAAATGCCTAAAATGCCACCGCAACCGCTGGTTGTGGCTGCTTCTACAACAAACTGGCTTAAAATGTTCCAGGGGGTTGCACCCAGAGATTTTCTAACGCCGATTTCCCGTGTTCGCTCTGTAACCGATACCAACATAATATTCATAATTCCAATGCCGCCAACAAGCAGCGAGATGCCGGCAATGCCTACCAAAATTAATGTCAGGGTTCCGGTCAGTTCATCCAGCGTGTCTAAAATTGCCGATACACTGACTACCGTATAATAATCGTCATTTTGGTATACTTTGTAAAGTGCCTCTTCAATGTCACTGATGGCTTCATCCAAGCGGTCTTTATCCGCAGCACTGAAGCTATAGTTGGATATCCGTGACATAAAGGTCAGGGTTCTTGCCACTGTATAAGGAAGATAGATTCTGTCATCCTGACCGCCCTGCGTGCTGCCGGCTTTTTCTGCCGCCACACCCACAACCGTAAAACTGTTACCGTTTAGCTTAACAATCTGCCCCACAGGGTCCATGCCCTCAAAAACGCTTTTTGCAATGTAAGAACCGATGACACAGCATTTTTGCCGCCGCTCCACATCAACATAAGACAAATACCTTCCGGAGGATATTTCCAGATTGTTAATCTCATGATAATTCTCGCTGGTACCAATGCAGCTGACAGACTGGTTTTCATTTCCGTTTTTCATGTAAGCCGGAATGGTAATATTCGGCGATACCGCCGCCAAAGTATCTTTCTCTTCAACCAGCTTAATCATATCCTCTGGATTCACCGTGCGGTTTCCCCCACGACCGGTGATGTTCACCGTAATCAGATTGGTGCCCATGCTTTCAAATTCATCTACCATCAGCTGCTTCATGCTGTCAACCATACTGGTTAATATAATGACTGCGGCAACACCTATGATAATGCCCAGCATGGTCAAAAAAGATCGCATTTTGCTGGTTTTTAAGCTTTTAAGTGCCAAAGAAAAGGATTGCTTAAAATTCATAAGTAGCCCTCCTTCCCGGCTGGTCGGAAATAATTTTACCATCCTGAATCCGTACGATACGCTTTGCCTCCTCGGCAATAGACATATCATGGGTAATGAGCACAATCGTTGTGCCCTCTTGGTTCAGTTTTTTGATAAAATCAAGCACATCCCGACCCGTTTTTGAATCCAGGGCTCCGGTGGGTTCATCGGCTAAAATGACCGGCGGGTCACCTGCCAAGGCGCGGGCAATGGATACGCGCTGTTGCTGACCGCCAGATAACTGGGAGGGCATTTTCTTGGCTCTGTCTAAAAGCCCCACGCGTTCTAGGGCAATTTTTGCCTTTTCTTCCCGCTGTTTTTGTGGCATACCCCGATAAATTAAGGGCAACTCCACATTTTCTAAAAGATTCAGTTTCGGCAGCAAATTGTATTGCTGAAAGATAAAACCCAATGTGGCATTGCGGATATGAGCCAGTTCAATATCATTCATGGTGCTGACGTCTGTACCGTTTAAATGGTAGGTTCCGCTGGTGGGAACATCCAGGCACCCAATGATATTCATACAGGTTGACTTACCGGAGCCGGATTGCCCTACAATCGCCACAAACTCCCCCCGGTCAATGTGCAGGTTCACACCATCCAGCGCACGAATTTCACCGTCACCGTCTGAGTAAATCTTATAAATGTCTCTAAGCTCAATCATGGTTATCTACCCCCGGGCATGCCGCCGGACATGCCTCTACCGCTCATACCGCCGCTCATGCCACCGGACATGCCTCTACCGCTCATACCGCCGGACATGCCACCCATGCCCATCATGCCTGCCATGGTATTGGTCGTTGAACCGGCAGAGCTGGGTACATAAACCTCATCGCCTTCAGATAAACCGGAAATAATTTCTATGTAGTTAGAGTCATTTAAGCCGGTTTCAACACGAACCGCGCGGAAGCCCTCCGGCGCATTCTTTTGCATGGCTTCGGGAATTTCTCCTGATGGAAGTTTGCCCTGCATCATGCCTTTGGGAGCTGGATTCTCAGTTTGACCGCCTTGTGTTGCACCATTTGTCATTCCCTCGGCTCTTTCCTCTCTCGGCAAATTTGAGGGGTTCACAGTTGCTGCCGCATCTTCAGCTTTTCTACCATTGTCTTTTACATAGACAATATTACCGCGGTTCACTGCTGTCACCGGCACACGAAGCACATCTTTCCGGGATTCTACCACGATTTCTGCGCTGACGTTCATGCCCGGAATCAAGTCCTCAGGATTTTCAACAACGATCTTAATGGGATATGTTGTAACACCGTTCTGGGTCGTTCCCACAACGCTGACATAGTCTACATAACCTGTATAAACTCTGTTTTCTAAGGCATCTGCCGTGACGCTGACAGGCTGACCAACCTTAATTTTGCTGATATCCAGCTCATCAACACTCATTTCAAATACAATGGTTGACATATCGGCAATAACCGCCATAACCACAGATGCATTGGAGTTATCCAGCGTATCCCCTGCTTTTGAAGTTTTTTTCAAAACCGTACCTGAAATCGGCGCTGTAATCTGGTAATCTTCCAGTTGCTTATTATAGTTCTCAATAGAAAGCTGAGAATCACGCAGAGAAATCTGACTGTTTAAACGGGTGCTTTCTGCATTGGAGGATTTTAAAACAGCAACCGTATGACCGGCCAAAACCTTATCCCCCGTACCGCATTGCAACGAAACCACCTCACCGGAGGCCTCCGCTGTAATGGCAGTTTCTAAATTATACTCAAAGCTGCCCGGACCATTGCAGGCAACATCACCAATTAACGCCGTTGCCATATCTCCCGGCTTAATGGCACCGGGATTTTGCACTGCAATTTCAACTGTTCTGACCCGAGCTCCCTCACTTGAAATCAAGCTGCTGTTAGATACACGGCGCACGGTACCGGTTAAATTATAAAACGAGCTGGTGAGCATTACCTGCGCTGTTGCACCTTCATAAATACTGCCGGCATCTGCCTCATTAAAAGGAAGCTCCAAAATCATGGTATCCATATCAACCAGGCTTGCGATTTTTGTACCGTTCCCTACCATATCACCAACCTTGGCATGCATCTCTGTAATGGTGCCACCATATGTACTCTTAACATTCAGCTTTGCCAAATCATCCATGGTCTGGTTATAAGACAGCTGACTCTTTTGCAGGTTAAGCTGAGCTTTTTCAAGCGTGTTTTCCAAATCGCTGGAATCTATCTGATATAATAAATCGCCTTTTTCTACCATATCTCCTTCCTGAAAGGTATCACTTAAAATTTCGCCCTTAACTAACGCGGTTACCTCATATTCGTCAATTGGAGCAATGGTGCCCGTTCCGCTGATTACGACGGAGATATCTCCCCTGTCAACGGTTGATGTTCGTATGCGTGCCTCGCCGCCTCCGGAAGACAAAACAATACTTAAGGTCAATGCCACAACCAGCAAAATCGCAATGGAAGATACAATAATCTTATTCCGTTTAGAAAGGCCCTTGATTTTTTTCGCGCCTGCTTTTGCCTTTTCTTTGATGGCTCCAAGCTGTATGTTCATTTTCTACCTCCAAGATATATAAAATTATGGTATACAAAACACAACAGGTATGATAACAAAAAATGAAAACTTCATTAAAAGAAAAGCATACTCTGCTTTTTTGTTGACTATGGTTATTGTAGCAGATAAATGTGTCTAATTTGTGAATGAACTGTAATTTATATGTGAAATTTTAATAGGAAAAGATATTTTTCAAAAATTTTTAAAGAAATTTCAAATTTTGTTTGACAAATAAAAATTTTTGTTGTATAATGAATAAGTCTTAACGGAGTGTGGCGCAGTTTGGTAGCGCGCTTGACTGGGGGTCAAGAGGTCGCAGGTTCAAATCCTGTCACCCCGACCAAAAAAGCGAGTTATACCGCAAGGTATGACTCGTTTTTTTATTTGGAGTTACAAGTTTGAAGCAAGACCTCTTGACCCGAGAGGGTTTTTGCGTAAAGAAAACAGTTCAGTGAACTGTTTTTAGCAAAAAGCGGCGAGGCGGGTACTGTCGCACTGCGACGGTCGACGAGCCATAAGTATGCAAGGCGTAGCCGTAGCAGACGAAAGAGGTCGCAGGTTCAAATCCTGTCACCCCGACCA
>JAFWAT010000061.1 GCA_017507525.1 Clostridia bacterium
ATGTTGACACCGGGGATGATGGAGGCACCGCAAAACGTGCCGGTTTTATCCATCATCAGAATCTTTGTTGCGGTTCCCATATCAATAATCAGTGAAGGGCTGCCGTAAATATAATGCGTTGCCACACAGGCACAGATTAAATCAGCCCCCACAGAGGCAGGATTATCACAATGCAGATTGATGCCTGTTTTGATACCGGGACCGACGAGCAGCGCATCAACACCGTATGCCATTTTGATTGCCTGCTTCATGACAGCGTTCAGCGGCGGAACAACAGATGCAATGATGGCGCCCTGAATGGTGGTTTTATCAATGCCGTGAAGCCGTAGCACACTGCCGATTTTGGTGGCATATTCATCCTCAGTTTTAGACGCGTTTGTGGCAATACGTGCAACGAAAGACGGTTCATCTCCTGAAAAACCGCCGAGGACAATGTTTGTATTACCAATGTCAATTGCAAGTATCAAGGCAAGCACCCCTTCAAATCAACTATATCACGTGTCATTATAGCACTTATGCAGAAATTTGTCAATGAATCGCAAGGGCAGATGTTTACAAAAAAATTTCTTTGATATCTTTTAATTTGGTTATGTTTATGGTACAATATAAACATGAAAATTAATAAGAAGAAGGTTGTATGATGTTGGATACAATTAGGTCTTTTTTTGGTGCATTCATGATTATGATTGATACTGCTGTCGCAAATGTAAACAATGCGCTGTATACGTATGTGTTAATTATTATATTGATTCTTTCCGGACTGTATTTTACTGTGCGGACAAGGTTTGCTCCTTTCAGGCTGTTTCGCCGGCAGATTCAAGCTGTGACGGAAAAACCAAAGGGTAAGGATTCTGTTTCGTCCTTTCAGGCTTTGATGGTGTCTACCGCCTCCCGTGTAGGAACGGGGAATATTATCGGTGTTTCCACGGCGATATGCTTAGGCGGGTTTGGGTCTATATTCTGGATGTGGCTCATCGCCTTGATTGGCAGTGCCACGGCACTGATTGAAAGCACCCTGGCACAGATTTACAAAAGAAAGGGTCCTGACGGGTGGTATGGCGGTCCGGCGTACTATATAGAAACAGGCTGTCGGTCAAGGGGACTTGCCATTGTGTTTTCTGTGTTTTTAATTCTGACCTATGGTATTGGTTTTAATATGCTGGCATCCTATAACTTGCAATCCACGTTTTCATCCTATGGGTTTTACAATCCGGAAACAACGCCCTGGGCCATTGGCTTGGTTCTGGCTTTGGTTGTGGGTTACTGTTTGTTTGGCGGCGGCAAGCGTCTTGTTAAGGTTACCAGCGTTCTGGTGCCGGTGATGGGACTTTTATATATTGCAGTGGCACTTTTTATTGTTCTGCTCAATATTCAGACACTGCCCGGGCTTTTTGCAAGAATTTTTTCGGAAGCATTTGACGTGAAAGCTATTTTTGGCGGTTTTTCCGGTTCTTGCGTTATGTATGGCATTAAAAGGGGTTTGTTCAGTAATGAAGCCGGTGTAGGCTCGGCACCGAATGCATCTGCCTCTGCTGATGTCAGCCATCCTGTTAAGCAAGGTCTGGTGCAAATTCTCTCGGTTTTTTTAGATACGTTGTTGGTTTGCTCGGCAACTGCCTTTATGTGCATGTGTTCCGGTGTGGAACCGACGGAGGCTCTCTCCGGTGCGCCTTATGTGCAAGCGTCTATGATGAAGGCGTTGGGGCAATTTGGTCCGGCTTTTATCACGGTTTCTATGATATTGTTTGCCTTTACGACGCTTTTGGGCAACCTTTACTATGTTGATCAGAGCCTGTTTTTTATGCTGGGGCATAAGCCGGGAAAAAGACTGCAAAGCCTATATTATATTCTGGCATCTCTTGTTATTTTTCTGGGAGCAGGTCTCAGTGCCGATCTTTTGTGGGGGGTAGCCGACATCGCCATGGGTGCTATGACCATGATCAACATTCCGGTTATCCTGATTTTAGGGAAGTATGCTCTTCGCGCCCTTTCAGATTATGATAAAAAGACAAAACAGGGCGGCGACATTTATTTTAAAGCAGAAGATATTGATCTGCCCCACAAGGTGGATTGTTGGAAATAATAACTTTGCCTGAGGGCGGATGGAGGTATAAATGAAACGAGTTTTACAAGCGTATACAAAATCTCCGTTAATTTTGCGGATTGCAGTCGGTCTGGTGATCGGTGTTACTTTGGGTATTTGGGTGCCCCGGGCGGGTTTTGTCACAGTTTTTGGTGATATTTTTGTAGGCGCTCTCAAGGCAATTGCACCGGTTTTGGTGTTTGTATTGGTCATTGCATCACTGGCAAGCGCCGGTCAGGGCATTGGCAAGCGATTTAAAACAGTTGTTATATTTTATCTTTTAAGTACATTTTTGGCGGCGGTGGTAGCGGTTTTTGGCAGTTATTTGTTTCCGGTTACCATTCCCCTTTCTCAGGCAGCGGAACAAACCCCGCCGGCAGGTCTTGGAGAGGTGTTTCGGGGTTTGCTTTCCAATATGGTTATGAATCCCGTACAGGCGGTCATCCATGCGAATTATGTTGGGATTCTGACCTGGGCGGTGATATTTGGTCTGGCGCTTAGAACCTGTGCTGGCGAAAAAACAAAAGCAGTTTTAACGGATATCTCCAATGCTGTATCCAAAACCGTTGCATGGGTGATTCAACTGGCACCCTTTGGTATTTTAGGTCTTGTGTATGGCTCTGTCAGTGAATACGGCATTGAAATTTTTACTGATTACGGCAAGATTCTTTTGCTTTTGGTGGGTTGCATGCTGGCGGTTGCTTTGGTTGTTGACCCGCTGATTGTAGCGATTGCGCTGAAGAGAAATCCGTATCCTTTGGTGTTTAAATGCTTTAAAGAATCCGGTTTGACGGCTTTCTTTACAAGAAGCTCAGCGGCAAACATTCCGGTTAACATGAGCCTGTGTGAAAAGCTGGGGCTTGACCGTGAATATTACAGTGTGTCCATCCCCTTAGGTGCCACAATCAACATGGATGGTGCTGCCATTACCATTACGGTTATGTCACTTGCGGCAGCGTTCTCTCAGGGAATCAGCGTAAATCTTTTCCTTGCGATTCTTCTAAGCTTTGTAGCAACCTTAGGTGCTTGCGGCGCCTCCGGTGTTGCCGGCGGTTCCCTTTTGCTGATACCAATGGCATGCTCCCTTTTAGGGGTGGGGCAGGATGTTGCCATGCAGGTGGTTGCGGTTGGGTTTATCATCGGCGTAGTGCAAGATTCTCTGGAAACGGCAATTAATTCCTCCGGTGATGTGATTTTCTGCGCTACAGCAGAATTTCGTGAATGGCAGAAGCAAGGCAAACAATTGCCGTTTTAAATCATACGTAGGAGTTTGGAAATATGGTGATGAACTACAAAAAACTGATGGAGCAGGAAATTGAAAAAATTAAACAATCGGGCAGAAAGCCGACTTTGCTTCTGCATGCCTGCTGCGCACCATGTTCCAGCGCGGTATTAGAGCTTTTATGTGAGCATTTTGATATCGCTCTTTATTTTTATAACCCAAACATTTCTCCTGAAAGTGAGTTTACATTTCGATTAGAGGAGCTAAAACGCCTAACAGAGAAAATGGCGTTATCGAATGTGGCAGTGGTAGCACCGACTTATGACAGCAGAGAGTTTGATGCCATTGCTCAGGGACTGGAGGACTTGCCTGAAGGCGGTGTGCGGTGCGAAAAATGTTACCGCTTACGCCTACAAAAGTCAATTGCTTATGCAAAAGAGCAGGGGTTTGATTATGTGACCACAACCCTGTCTATCAGCCCCTATAAAAACGCCCGGTGGCTGAATGAAATTGGGTGCGAGTTAGGAGAACGCTATGGGGTTACATACCTTGTTTCGGACTTTAAAAAAGGCGAAGGCTACAAGCGTTCCTGCTTTCTTTCAAAGGAATATAATCTATACAGGCAAAATTATTGCGGCTGCATCTTTTCAAAACGGCTTGCAGAAAGGGAGAAGGAGAACTAAATGTATTTTGAAGAAATTAAATTGCATACAATGATAGAGCTAGAACCTGTGGTAATTCACAAAGACAAAATGCTTGCCTTTGCCCGGGATTATGATAATATCCCTCTGCACACCGATGAGGAATACGCTAAGCATACACCTTTTGGCAAGTTGATTGCCCCGGGGGTTATGTCCTTTATGAGTGTGTGGGCAAAGTACTTAGAGGTGGATTTGTTCGGCGAGGAGCTGCTTGCCGGAAAATCCACTAAAATTGAGTGGATGAGGCCTGTTTTTGCAGAGGATGTACTGTCCGCTTCGGCAGAGGTCACCGGCAAAATAGAGCGAAACCCCAAAAACGGCATTGTGGAGCTCACAATCTCTGCCTATAATCAAAACGGAGAGCTAGTCTTGACAGACGTAACTGAGGCTATCGTGAAACGTAAACAAGTGCAGTAAAATGCACATGACATAGACCTCGATGCACTTATGACCATTACCGAGGTAGCAGACATGTATACTAGCATTAAACAGTAAATTTTAGAAATATTGTGAATTTTTTGTGCCGGGACTTTACAGCAACCACAATATTTTGTATAATAAGAGTAAAGAATCAGCTTTATGATAATCAGGAAGTGATATATTGTTCAGATTGGGTAGTTTTAATATTGTAAATATTTTAATCCGTGCTGTGGCAGTTTTACTGGCGATTTCTGTGCATGAAATGTGCCACGGCTATGCGGCATATCTTTTGGGGGATAAAACAGCAAAGTCTATGGGCAGATTGTCACTGAATCCTTTGCGGCACATAGACCCTTTTGGTGCATTATGCCTTTTGATTTTCGGCTTCGGCTGGGCAAAACCCGTTATGGTTAACCCTATGTATTTTAAGAAACCGAAACGGGATATGGCGCTTGTATCCCTTGCCGGACCGTTGTCTAATTTTATACTGGCATTTTTAGGTCTTTTGATTTATAAGCTGCTTTCGCTGGCGCATCTTTTGTATTATGGCAATCTGGTTTCAGAGCTTGTGGTGCAGATTATCAGCACCTTCGTGTTTCTAAATATCGGCTTGGGGATTTTTAACCTGATTCCCATTCCGCCGCTGGACGGGTCAAAAATCTTGTTGCCGCTACTACCTTCAAAATTGTATTTTGACATTATGCGTTACGAGCATCTGGGCTGGATCGTGTTATTGGTAGCCCTGGGCTTAGGGGTGTTAGATCCCATCATTAGCGGAGCTGGTCTGTTTATCTATAACATTCTGCTCTTTTTGGTAGGCGGTGCATGATGCAGGAAGTATCATTTAATTTAGAGGTTTTTGAAGGTCCCTTAGAGTTATTGCTTCACTTACTGAAAAAAAATAAGGTTAGCATTTACGATATTCCCATTGAAAAAATCACAACCCAGTATATGGAATATTTAGAAAACATGCAGGCCTTTGATATGGATTTGTCCAGCGAGTTTCTGGTTATGGCATCGGAGCTTTTGTACATAAAATCTCAAATGCTTCTGCCCCGGCATGAAGAGGAAGAGGAAGACCCCAGAAAAAATCTGGCAGACAGGCTCTTAGAGTATCAGCGCATGAAGGCAGCTGCGGGGTTTTTGCAGGAGCATGAGGGCGATGGTCGGTTTTTGTTTTTCAAAGAGCCGGACAATATTTCTCAGGCACCGCCGGATTACAGCGACCAGGCGTTTGATGTAGAACAGCTACTCAGTGCACTTTCTGACGTGCTGATTAAAACCAAGCGCAAAGAGCCGCCACCGAAAACCTCCTTTGTGGGCATCGGCGGTCATGAGCAGGTTTCGTCTTCGGCGTGTACAAGCCATATTAAAAATCGTTTGCATGGCAAGGGCAGAGTAGCCTTTCGGCAGGTTTTTGCCGGGCTTAACTCAAGGCCGAAGATTGTTGTATCCTTTTTAATTATTTTGGAAATGATACGCCTGAACTACGTAACGGCAGAAATCGTAGAGAATGAAATATATCTGACACAGATTAAAGACGGGGAGATTACCAATGAATTTTGATCCTGTATGTCTTTTGGAAAGTATTTTGTTTGCCGCCGGTGACAGCGTGCCCAAAGACCAACTGACGGAGATTATGGAGCTTTCCGAAGAAGAAGTGAAGCAGGCAGCGGACAAGCTGAATCAAGACTACGAAGAGCGTTCTCGCGGCTTGCGCGTTCTTCTTTTAGAAGATAGCTATCAGCTTTGTACGTCGGAGCGGTTTTTTCCGTATATCCAAAAGCTGAAAGAACCCAAACGCCGACAGAATTTATCGCCGGCAGCTCTGGAAACCTTGGCGGTGGTGGCGTACCATCAGCCAGTGACACGATCCAGCATCGAATTTATTCGGGGTGTGAATTCTGATGGTCCGGTAAACAGATTGATTGAACGTGGCTTGATTGAAGAAAACGGGCGCCTAGATGCCCCCGGCAGACCGATTTTATATGTGACCACCAAGGAATTTCTTCGTGCCTTCGGTCTTTCTTCTCTGTCAGGCTTGCCGGAACCGGAACCTGCTCGCATAAATGAAGAAGAAAGCGGAGATGCTATGGATAGCTCTTTAGATTGAGGTGGTGCATTTGTTACTGCTAGCGGTTATTTTAGTCCTGCTTTTGTTACTTTTTCTGCTGCTTTTGTTTACGCCCCACGTTGCTTGGTGTGGACTACTTGTATGAAAATAAAAAGCAAAAGCTGAAAATCCGTGCCCGGCTTTTAGGCATTCCGTTTTATTTTACAGTGCCCTTAGATAAGAAGAAAAAAAAGCAAAAGCCGGAAGCGGAGAAAAAGCCTCTGACCCCGAAGAAATTTATTGAATTTGCCAAAAACCTGCACGAAGGGTATCAAGAGGTAAAAGATGAAATCCGAAAGCTTTTGTCTGACATCAAGCAAGGCTTTGGTTGCAAAGACGTGTATTGTACCGTACATTACGGAACAAAAAATCCGGCAACCACCGGCATGCTAAACGGCGCGATCTGGGCGGCATCCTCTCTTTTATTAAAAGTAATCGATGAAGCAGTCGGTGCAAAAAAGAAAACCCTGGAGGTGTATCCGGATTTTCAAAACGCATGTATGTGCTTACATATTAAGGGCACATTTTGCTTTAAATTGTTTGATGCCATTCGTTTTGCATTAAAGATTAAGCGTTTGGTCAATATAATAAAGAGTCATGTGTCAGCCAAGCCTGAGGCAGAAAACGTATCATAAATTGCGGTGCAATTTTTATTATGACAATAGAAAAATTAAAAAGGACGGTGTGAATTATGGCAGAACATCCTATCAAAGGTTTAATGGAAACAGCCATGAACAGTATCAAAGAAATGGTGGACGTTAACACAATCGTGGGCAATGCGGTTAACGCACCGGATGGAACGGTGATTATCCCGATTTCCAAGGTATCCTTCGGTTTTGGTGCCGGCGGCAGTGAGTTTGGTGAGCGCTCCCAGATTGCCCCTGAGGCAAATGCTAATTTCGGTGGTGGCTCCGGCGGCGGTGCTACGATTGAACCGGTGGCGTTTATGGTTGTAGGTCAGGGCCAGATTCGTTTGATGCCCATTGATAAAACACCTTCACCGGTCGAAGACATCATTGATCGTGTTCCCTTCTTGGTGGAAAAAGCCATTGAAATTTTTAAGAAAAAAGAAGCTAAGAAGGAAAAAAAGGATGAGAAAAAACGGAAAGGATGATAGCAATATGAAAAAGATAAAAGTTGCACAAATAGGCACGAGTAAAAACAGCCACGGAAATTCAATTTGGGAAAGTATGATAAAACAAAAAGACATTTTTGATGTTGTCGGATATGCGTTACCGGAAAACGAAAGAGAAAGATTCCCGGATGGTGCGAAGGCATTTGATGGTTATAATGAAATGACTGTTGATGAAATATTAAACAATCCGGAAATTGAAGCGGTCGCAGTTGAAACGGAGGAAATATATCTCACAAAATATGCCCTTATGGCTGCAAATGCGGGTAAGCATCTTCACATGGAAAAACCCGGTGGTGTTGACCTTGCCGACTTTGAAAAGCTTGTTGAAATACTAAAATCTAAAAATTTAACTTTTTCAACAGGATATATGTATCGCTTCAATCCGAAAATTCAAGAGGCTCTTGCAAAAGTAAAAAATGGTGAACTTGGTGAAATATATTCGGTTGAAGCACATA
>JAFWAT010000062.1 GCA_017507525.1 Clostridia bacterium
ACAAAAAGAACGACTGGATTAAGCGCTTTCTGCCGGCACTTCGTTTGGCACAAAGCCTTACTCCATGTCAACGTACATTGCTGTACATTATTACTGAAAGCAAGTACGGAATTTCTGATTTTACGTTGTTATTTATTTAGGCTTCCCCTTGAGGGGAAGCTGTCGAACGAAGTAAGACTGATGAGGTGTAGGCAAATTCACTTGCCGTTAGTTATTCGGATTTTCCACCTCATCCACCGCCTACGGCGGTCCCCCTTCCCCTCAAGGGGAAGACTAGTATATAAGAAGAAACTCATTTTTCATTTTTATATTCCAGACTATATTTCACAAAGTCACGGAACAAGGGATGCGGACGGTTAGGACGGGACTTGAATTCCGGATGGAATATCGCCCCTACAAACCAACGCTTATCTGCCACTTCTAAGATTTCGCAAAGCTTACCGTCAGGAGATTTGCCGACAAAGTACATGCCTGCTTCTTCCAATCTGTCACGGTAGGCGTTATTAATCTCATACCGATGGCGGTGACGCTCATCAATACTTTCCTTCTGATAAGCTTCAAACACTTTTGTGTTCCGCATCAGGTGGCAAGGATATTTGCCCAAACGCATGGTGTTGCCGGTTTCTTTCACATCTTTCTGGTCCGGCATAATATCAATTACGGGATACACTGTTCCCGGGTCAACCTCTGTTGTGTGCGCTGCCTTTAAGCCAAGAACATTTCTGGCATATTCAACAACGGCAAGCTGCATACCAAGACCGATGCCGAAGAACGGCACGTCTTTTTCGCGCGCATACTGGCAAGCTAAAATCTTACCGGAGATGCCACGGTCACCAAAGCCGGCAGGAACTAAAATGCCGTCAACATCACCCAAGGCTTCTTCCAGATTTTCTTCTGTTAACAGTTCAGAATTAATCCACTTGATGTCAATTTTAACATCATGGGCAATGCCACTGTGCTTTAACGCCTCAACGATGCTCAAATATGCATCATGCAATGCTACATACTTGCCCACAAGACCAATGGTGATTTGGTTTTTCAGGTTCTTTGTTTTTTCAACAATGGTCTTCCATTCCTCTAAATCAGGACGATAATCCGGCAGGCCAAGCTTTTTCAGAACCACTTTTGTGAGTCCCTGTTTTTCAAGAACGAGAGGCACTTCATACAAAGTCGGGATATCGGGATTTGCAATAACCGCCTCTACGGGAATATTACAGAACAAGGCAAGCTTGTTGATAATGTCATTATCCAAAGGATACGATGTGCGGCACACAACCACATCCGGCTGGATGCCGATGCTGAGGAGTTCCTTAACGCTGTGCTGCGCAGGCTTAGACTTAAGCTCGCAGGACATTTCAAGATAAGGAATCAGCGCAACGTGAATATACATCACGTTTTCTCTGCCCACCTCGGTGGCAACCTGGCGGATTGCCTCCAAGAAAGGTAAGCTCTCAATATCACCTACGGTTCCGCCGATTTCGGTGATGACAATATCGTTTTCACCAGATGAGCCGGCACGATAGATGCGCTCTTTAATTTCATTGGTGATGTGGGGAATAACCTGAACGGTTCCGCCTAAATAATCACCGGTTCTTTCTTTATTAATAACGGACCAATAAATCTGTCCCGTGGTAACATCACTGTTAATATTTAAATTTTCATCGGTAAAACGTTCATAATGACCGATGTCTAAGTCGGTTTCGGCACCATCATCCGTTACGAAGACTTCGCCATGCTGAATGGGGTTCATCATGCCGGGGTCGATATTAATATACGGGTCAAATTTCTGGTTTGTTACTTTAAAGCCTCTGGCTTTTAAAAGCCGACCAAGTGACGCTGCTGTAATTCCCTTTCCTAAGCCGGAAACAACACCGCCGGTTACAAAGATATATTTTGACATACAAAACCCTCCCAGCATATATTCCTACACTATATTGTAACCATATTTTTGTTGATTGTCAAGGTTTTTTTTCCACTTTCAAAGATTTTTCATAAATAGATAGCATTTTATAAATTCAGTCTGTTTATTTTAACCAAAGACTGCTTTTATATGCCAGAAATATTTATAAACTATATTGCGGCAACTGCAAACTTATGGTAAAATTATTAACTGTAAATATTTGTATGGGAGGAACAGAGGATGGAAAAGAGAATTCTTTTAATACACGGACCGAATCTCAACATGTTAGGTATTCGTGAGCCTGAAATTTACGGCCGGACCACCATGGAGCAAATTAACCAGGAGATGATAGAGCTGGGGAAACGTCTGGGAGCAGAGGTTGAATGTTACCAGTCTAACAGCGAGGGTGCGTTGATTGACAAAATTCAGTCCGCCTATGGTGCAAAGGACGGCATCATCATTAACCCCGGCGCTTACACTCACTACAGCTATGCCATTCACGATGCCATAAAGGCTGTGGCTCTGCCTGCCGTTGAAGTGCATTTATCTGACATTCAAAGCCGCGAGGAATTCCGCCGCATTTCTGTTATCCGCCCTGCCTGCTGTGACCAGGTTGCAGGTTTGGGGAAGGACAGTTATCTGGTGGCGCTGGAAAAGCTTATAACGGATTATGTTTCATAAAATATTAGACTTAGTCTTTCCGGAGCGCTGTATTGCTTGCGGAAGCATTATGAAACCAGCCAAAAGCCGTGTTGCCATCTGCCCGCATTGCCTAGAGACGCTTATCTTTTTAGATGAAGTCCCCACCTGCAGAATCTGCGGCTGTCAGTTGGATGGCCCTGAACCTTTTTGCCTAACGTGCCAAACCCATCAGCATTATTTTACGCGCGCCGTTTCATGCTTTCCTTATAAAGGCGGCGTGCGCCATGCCGTTTTGCAGTATAAGTTCGGCGGTCGGCGGGACTATTGCCGGACCTTTTCCCATCTTTTAACTTACAGAGTTTTACCCTTTCATAAAGAGCATCCTTTTGACTGTGTTGTGTGCGCGCCAATGACAAAGGCAGCACTTGCCGAGCGCGGTTATCACCAGACGGCACTCATGGCATCCCGGGTTGCCGATGCTTTACAGATTCCATTTCTGGCAGATGCACTCGTAAAAACAAAAGAAACGAAAAAGCAGAGCACACTTTCCGGCTATTCTGAAAGATTTAAAAACGTTGAAAAGGCTTTTGCGCTCTCCCTGCCCAAAAGCATGTTTGCCGGTAAAAACATTTTATTAATTGACGATGTGTTAACCACCGGCGCAACTGCAGACGCTCTTGCCAAGATACTAGACGCAGCCGGAGCCAAGCGTATTTTTGTTGCTACCCTCGCCGGTACACAAAAGGAATTATATGAACCGGTGACGGAAGAAGATGAATTGATGGTTACATATTAATTAAGGAAGAAAGTCTGAAAATAATTTAGATTGCGAATCGCCCCTACATTAAAATGCATAAAGAAACAATACAAAAGGGCTGTGACGAAATAAATCATTTTGTCACAGCCTCTTATCTTTTATAACTTATTTTACAACAAAGTTCACTAATTTATCCGGCACGCAGATGGTTTTAACCACGGTTTTACCCTCTAAAAGGTTCTTCACAACCTCCTCAGCGAGTGCCGCTTCGCCTAAACCGTCACGGTCAAGCCCTGCAGGAACAACGATTTTGCCCTTTACCTTGCCGTTTAACTGAACAACCACTTCTACGGATGCGTCTATCGTCTTTGCTTCATCATATTCCGGCCATTTTGCCTCGTTGAGGTTGCCGCCAAAGCCGGCGTTTTCCCACATTTCCTCTGTGATGTGCGGTGCGGTGGGGTTTAAGAGCAACAGGAAGGTTCTAAGCTCACCGCGAGTAACGCTGCCTTTCTTATAAAAATCGTTAATCAACGCCATCAGGGTTGCGATTGCGGTATTAAACTTCATGCGTTCAATATCTTCTGATACCTTTTTGATGGTTTTGTGCATGGTGTTCTCAAGGTCAGCAGAATAGCCTTCTTCATCTGAGAGGATTTCCTGCAGATTCCATACACGCTCCATGAACCGGTAGCAGCCCTTAACGCCGTTCATGGACCAAGGCGTTGCTTGGTCAAAAGCACCGATGAACATTTCATAGGTACGGAAGGTGTCAGCACCGAAATCGTTTACGATATCATCCGGATTCACCACGTTGCCACGAGATTTTGACATCTTTTCATTATTTTCACCCAGAATCATACCGTGAGAGGTACGCTTTTGATAGGGTTCCGGCGTGTTCACTACACCAATGTCATATAAGAACTTGTGCCAGAAGCGGGAATACAAAAGATGCAGGGTGGTATGCTCCATACCGCCGTTATACCAGTCAACCGGCATCCAGTAATTAATGGCTTCTGCTGACGCCGGTGCATCATTGTTGCCCGGGTCAATGTAGCGCAGGAAGTACCAGGAGGAGCCTGCCCACTGGGGCATGGTATCCGTTTCACGAACAGCGTGACCGCCGCACTTAGGACAGGTGGTGTTCACCCAGTCTTCAATCTTAGACAACGGAGATTCGCCATTGTCTGTAGGTTCGTAGTTGTCAACCTCAGGCAGGGTCAGAGGGAGTTCAGACTCAGGCAATGCTACCCAACCGCACTTGTCACAGTGCACTAAAGGAATGGGTTCACCCCAGTACCGTTGACGGGAGAATACCCAGTCACGAAGCTTGTAGTTAACCTTCTTTTTACCAATGCCCTTTTCTTCAAGAAAATCACGAATGGCAGCGATTGCTTCTTTTACTTCCATGCCGTCTAAGAAGCCGGAGTTCACCATTTTGCCGCTATCGGTATCGGTGTAAGCAGCTTTTTGCACATCTTCACCACCCGCAACAACCTCAATAATCGGCAGAGCGAACTTCTTCGCAAAATCCCAGTCACGGTCATCATGAGCCGGAACTGCCATAATGGCACCGGTGCCGTAGCTCATTAACACATAGTCAGAGATAAAAATGGGAATTTCTTTTTCGTTAACAGGGTTTACAGCAAAAAGCCCGTTTAAGCAAACGCCGGTTTTCTCCTTGGCAAGCTCAGTACGCTCAAATTCAGACTTCTTTGCTGCATTTTCACGGTAAGCTACTGCTTCATCGTAGTTTTTAATCATATCCTTAAATTTTTCAACATAAGGATGCTCCGGTGACAGAACCATATAGGTTGCACCGAACAGGGTATCGGGGCGGGTGGTATAAACCGTTACCTTTTCGTCAGTGCCGCTGATTTTAAATTCAACCTCGGCACCCTCAGAACGGCCAATCCAGTTTTTCTGCTGGGTTTTTACCTTTTCTATGTAGTTAAGGTCATCTAAATCATCAATGAGTCGCTGTGCATACTCTGTAATTTTCAGCATCCACTGGCTCTTGTTCCGGCGTACAACCTCGCTGCCGCAACGTTCGCAAACGCCGTTTACTACCTCTTCATTTGCAAGACCGACCTTACAGGAGGTACAGAAGTTGATGGGCATTTCCTGCTTATAGGCAAGACCCTTTTCAAACAGCTTTAAGAAAATCCATTGGGTCCATTTGTAATAGGCTGCATCGGTGGTGTTAATCTCACGGGTCCAGTCAAAGGAAAAGCCAATGCTCTGGAGCTGGCGTTTAAAGTTTGCCACGTTATCTGCTGTAACCTTTTTCGGATGGATTTTGTTGGCAATGGCAAAATTCTCCGTAGGCAGACCAAATGCATCCCAGCCAATGGGGTACAATACGTTATAACCTTCTAAGCGGCGCTTGCGGGCAACAATGTCAAGAGCTGTGTAGCTTCTGGGGTGACCAACATGCAAGCCGTGACCAGACGGATAAGGGAACTCTACCAAGCCGTAGAATTTCGGCATGGTGTAATCGTCCTTTGCACGAAAGGTGTTGTTTTTATACCAGTTGTCCTGCCACTTTTTTTCAATTTTCTGAAATTGATATTCCATCCTCTTTAGTCCTCCTCTATAATCTCGTCTAAGTTCAGCTCTAAAGCATCTGACCAGAGCTTCTCCAGACCGTAAAACTCACGGGTTTCCTGATAAAATATATGCACAATAACATCAGAATAATCCATTAAAATCCAGTTAAAGCCTTGCTTACCCTCTTTTTGGAAAAGCATAATTTCCTTCTTTTCCATTTCCTCCTCCAAGGTGTCTGCCAGGGCTTTTACCTGGGTAGAAGACTGGGCGGAGCAAATTACAAAATAATCTGCCAAAAGAGTCAGGTCCGAAACCTGAAGTGCCTTAATATCCTTTGCTTTTTTATTGTCTAAATGCCGGATGATGGCTTTTGCTTTGTCAAGTGATGTCATCCTGTCACCTTCTCCTTACAAATCTCTAAAAAATATTGCTGCGCCTGCAGGGTTTGACTATGTAACTTTTTGTGCCGATGCTGAATATATTCAATTGTGCGCTCAAGCGCAAACAACATGGCACAATCTAAGTTCGTTTTACACAGCGCACGAAGTTCTTCAATTCCCTCAAAGGGTGTTCGGTTCGGCTCAATAATGTCTGCCAGATACAAAATCTTTTCCAAATCGGTCATTCTTTCTCTGCCCAGTGTATGATATTTGACCGCATCAATAATTTCAACATCTAAAATCCCAAATTCAGTTTCCAGCATTTTGGCGCCCAAATCTGCATGAATCAGACCCCGCTGTTCTTTTTTCACCGGGTCCAGCAAAACGCCCAACTCCTTGCAAAGAGGAATCCTTTTATTTTTATCAATATCCTTGGCGCAATCGTGCAAAAGACCGGCAAGCTGCGCTTTTTCCACATCCACCCCAAAAATTTCTGCCATCTCTACAGCCGTTTCCATCACGCCGATAGAATGACGGTAACGCTTCTCCGTCAGCATTCCTTTCAGCTTCTCTTCCATTGCTTCAAGATCCATTCTGGCTAATTCCATGCTTTCCTCCGTAGTCTTTCGTTTCTTAACCTTTGTATAAACCCTTTGCCTCTATATATTCCGCAATCACCGGCGGCACCAAACGGGAAATATCCTCTCCCTCTTTCACCATCTGCCGGATTTTGGTTGATGAGATGTCCATGAAAATGTTATCTAAAAAGAACACTCTGGGTGGCGCTTCATCCCCGGAGAATCGGGATAAAAAAGTAGATTTATCCACATCCGGGCGGGATACCACCACGAAATTACACAGCCTCATCAGTTCCCGGTAATGCCACCAGGAGGGCAAATCCCGAAAAGAGTCTGCACCGATGATAAAATAAATTTCATCCTCAGGATACAGCTCCTTAAAATGCTGCAACGTTTTGGTGCTGTAGCTTTTTTCGGTTTTTAAAAGCTCCCAATCGGAAACAAAAGCACCCTCTTTTTCCGCTGCCAGCCTAACCATGGCAAGCCTATGGGCCTTGTCTGTAATTGTCTGCTCTGTTTTATGGGGCGGATCCCCGGCGGGAATAAAAATAATTCTGTCAAGCTGCAGGTGATTTTTTGCTGCCTGCGCCACCTTCATATGTCCGTTATGCAAGGGGTCAAAGGTGCCGCCGTATAACCCAGTTTTCACAAAATCATTCCTTATATTGAGGGAAAGCGTATCCCTCAAGTCTTAAACTTGTTAAATTTCAATGGTTTTATTTTCTCTTGATTCGCGGTAAACCACAAACTTTGACCCGATAGACTGCACGGGTTCAGCATGCAGGCATTCTGCAACGTAATTGCAGGTTGCCTTTGTGTCAAGCATTGCGGTTTCTAAAATTGAGATTTTAACCAACTCGCGAGCCTCCAAGGCATCATCAACCTGTTTTAAAAAGTTGTCACATATGCCACCTTTACCAATCTGCAAAATAGCAGGGATGCCGTTTGCCATTTTCCGCAGTGCTGCTCTTTGTTTCCCTGTAATCATGAAATTTCTCCTGTCTTTTTGTCTATAGTGCCTGATTGAGCATTTCCTCAAAGTGCGCTTTGGGGTATGCACCGGAAACCTGCTCTACAATTTCACCTTTTTTAAACACAATAACGGTAGGAATCGTCATAACGTTATATTGAATTGCAAGGGACGCTTCTTCATCCACATTCACCTTGCCAACCACTGCACGACCTTCATATTCTTCAGCCAGTTGGTCAATCAGCGGTGAAACCATGCGGCAGGGGCCACACCAAGATGCCCAGAAATCCACCAAAACAGGTTTATCACACTTTAAAACTTCCTGCTCAAAATTTGCTTCTGTAAATGTTTTAATTACTTCGTTTGCCATCTCTTTGCACCCTTTCTTTACAGTTGTATTTATTATGACCCATAAAATTAAATTTATTTTGTAAGCATCTAATTTCTCATTCTTTATGATACCACAATTTCACTTTTTTGTAAACAAAAAAAGTGATAAATCCGCTAAAACTTCTCACAAAACTTATAAAAGGTCTCAATTTGTAAAATTAAAGGGTTTTCTCTTTCGTCATATTGACTTTTTTTCTTTCGTATATTATAATGATATAATAAAATATTTCTGCCTTTAAGGCATATATATCTTACATCCCTAACCAAAAGGAGAGGATTTTAATGGGGAAGAAAGTTGTTTTATCCGCAGACTCAACCTGTGACTTAACCCCTGAGTTGTTTGAAAAGTACAACATCAGCCGTTTGCCCCTGTACATAACTTTTGGCGAAGAAAGCTTTCGTGACGGCATAGAAATCACGCCGGACGAATTATATCAAAAAGTAAAAGAAACCGGTGTTTTGCCCAAGACCTCGGCTGTTTCCGTTGGTGATTTTATTGAATACTTCGAAAAGCTTTTAGAAGATGCTGACCAAATCATTCATTTTTCTTTAAGCTCCGGCCTTTCCTGCACTTACCAGAATGCTGTTTTGGCAGCAGCGGATTTTAATGGCAGAGTATTCCTCGTGGATACATTAAATTTATCCACAGGCGAAGCGCTAACCATTCTGCATGCTGCAGAATTGTTGGCTGCCGGTCACACGGCAGAAGAAATTGTGGCAGATTGCGAGAGCTATGTAAAGCGCGTTGACGCCAGCTTCATTGTAGATAATCTTGAATTTTTACGCAAAGGCGGCCGTTGCAGTGCCCTTGCTGCTCTGGGTGCCAACCTGCTGAGCATCAAGCCCTGCATTGAGGTTGGTGGCGGCAAAATGGACGTGGGCAAAAAATACCGCGGTAAGTTTAAAGCTGTTTTGCAAAAATATATTGAAGAGCGACTGGCTTCTGACGATATTGATACAAGTCGCATCTTTGTTACCCATGCCGGCTGTGCCGACGATGTGGTAGAGGCAGCCTATCAGGCTGTTTTGGATACCGGTTTGTTTTCAGAAGTTCTGCAAACCCGTGCCGGATGTACCATTTCATCCCATTGCGGTCCGGACACCTTAGGTATTTTGTTTGTCCGTAACCGGGAAATTTAAATTGTGTTAATTATTGCGAAAGGACTGATCCCATGAGTCTAATTGTTCAAAAATTCGGCGGCTCATCTGTTGCAAACGCTGAACGCGTGTTTAACGTTGCTGACATTATTACGAGCACTTATAAAGCCGGCAATCAGGTTATTGTTGTTGTATCTGCTCAGGGCGATACCACCGATGATTTGATTGAAAAAGCAAAAGAAATCAACCCCTCGCCCTCTAAGCGTGAGATGGATATGTTGCTGTCCACCGGCGAGCAGATTTCCATTTCTCTACTTGCCATGGCTATTGAAAAGCTTGGCTACCCTGTTGTTTCATTAACCGGATGGCAGGTTGGCGTACATACGGATTCCAAGTATTCCGGCGCCCGCATCAGAAGAATTGAGCAGGAACGCGTTCAGATGGAACTGGATAAAAACAACATCGTGATTGTTGCAGGCTTCCAGGGCATTAATAAATATGGTGACATCACCACACTCGGCCGCGGCGGATCTGACACCTCTGCTGTAGCACTGGCTGCAGCGCTTCATGCTGACCTTTGCGAAATTTATACCGACGTTGACGGTGTATACACCACCGACCCCAGAATTGTTCCGAATGCATCCAAGCTGGATGAAATTACCTTTGATGAAATGCTGGAACTGGCAAGTCTCGGTGCAAATGTTCTGCATAACCGTTCTGTTGAATTAGGTAAAAAATATAACGTAAACATCTGTGTCCGCTCAAGCTTAACCCGAGCAGAGGGCACCATCGTTAAGGAGGCTGTTAATATGGAAAAAATGTTAGTGAGAGGTGTCGCAAAGGATACAGACGTTGCCCGTATCTCTATCTGCGGCGTTGAAGATACACCGGGAAAAGCGTTCAGAATCTTTTCTCTGCTTGCGAAAAAGAACATTAACGTAGATGTAATTCTGCAGTCCATCGGCCGTGAAGGCAAAAAGGATATCAGCTTCACAACAACGGAAGAGCATTTGGATGAAGCACTCCGGCTGTTAGAAGAAAATAAAGACACCATTGCATATGAAAGCATCAGCTCAACCAAAGACGTTGCAAAGGTTTCAATCGTTGGTGCCGGCATGGTTTCAAACCCCGGCGTTGCAGCTAAAATGTTTGAAGCTCTCTATGATGCGCAGATTAACATTCACATGATTGCAACTTCTGAAATCAAGGTTTCCGTCCTGATTGATGCAGGCTATGAAGATAAAGCCGTTCGTGCAATCCATGACAAGTTTGAGCTCTAAGTTGCATAAATATATATAAACAGCAAAAGACCCGTATTCAGGGTCTTTTGTTCTGTGTAGGCACTTTTTAAATACAACAGGAGGCTTTCATGCATATTATCGAGCTGATTATGATTGCCATCGGCCTTTCGATGGATGCTTTTGCCGTTTCGGTTTCAAACGGTATGGCAATTCCTGACCTCAGGGTAAGAGACGCATTAAAATTCGGTTTCTTTTTTGGATTTTTTCAGGCGCTGATGCCTCTCATTGGCTGGGTGGCAGGTCGCTTGTTCAGTGGCTATATCGCTACCTTTGACCATTGGATTGCCTTTATCCTGCTGGGGTATATCGGCGCAAAAATGATTTATGATGCTCTCTGCGGTGGCGATGACGAAGCCCACGGCAGCACTCAATTCGGCGTGTTGATTGTTCTGTCCATTGCCACCAGTATTGACGCCTTAGCGGCAGGTGTTACCTTTGCCTTTCTGCCAATCAGTATTTGGTTCAGCATCCTGATGATTGGACTTACCACCTTTGTTATCTGCACCGTTGGCGCTCTTTTAGGCAAATGTGCCGGATGTGCTCTGGGCTGTAGGGCGCAGATTGTGGGCGGCGTCATTTTAATCAGTATGGGCATCAAAATTTTGATTGAACATTTATTTTTTGCATAAAACAGGCTGTAGCATAATAAAATTATTTTGCTACAGCCTCTTTTGCAATAAAGTGTAAGTAATTTAATGACTAATTGGTTGATTACTTGCACTTATTTTTTCCGTGCATATATGAACACAACTTTGTTTCTGAATACATAAAACTTGCAAAGAAAGAGAGATATCATCTTGATTTGCAGTCGCTTTTCTATGCCTGTAACTCTGTCGCTTCAACAAGAGCGGTTTTTTTTCGTTTGCTTAGCACAATCCGATAGCAAATATAATTTGCCAACATTGTCACAATCCAGGATGCAGGAAACGTCAGGTAAATACCCTCAAGTGTATGCATTGCCGGAATCTTAAAAACCGTATTAATCCACAAAATACGGAATCCGCAAGCACCAATCATAGAAATAATGGTGGGCGCTGTAGAATATCCCATCCCGCGAATTGTGTAGGAATACACTTCCATAACACCACAGATAAAATAGGTTAAAGAAATAATACTCATGCGGGAATAGGCACTCAACATAGATTCTACATCCGATAAATATAAAGAAAGAAGCGGCGTTTTGCAGGCGTAAATTAAAATGCCCAGTATCAAACCGATGCCACCGCAATATAAATTACCGACCTTCACAACCCTCGGCACTCGCTCTAATTTTTTTGCCCCAACGTTTTGACCCACAAAACTGAGAACACCCTGTGATACGCCGTGCATTGCCGTATAAATAAAGCCCTCAAGATTCGCTGCCGCTGAGCAACCCGCCATTGCCGCTGAACCAAACAGGTTAACCGCGGACTGAACTTGAATATTGGCGAAGGAAAAGACCATGCTGCCGACACTGGCAGGAACCCCTAAACGGAATATTTTAATAACCATCTTTTTATCCATCTTCAGTTTTTTAAACTTAAGGGCAGCAGGATCTGCCGGATTCTTCAAGTAAATAACAACCAAAACTGCCGATACCACCTGAGAAATCGCTGTAGCAAGGGCAACACCCTCAACAGACATATGGAATACAATTACAAAAAACAGGTTGAGAACAACGTTCACAACACCGGCTACGGTTAAAAATATTAAGGGATGCTTGCTGTTTCCCTGCGCACGGAGAATTGCCGCGCAGAAATTATACAGTACGCTGGCAGGAACACCAAGAAAATAAATTCGCATATATAAAACTGCCAATTCAAGCGTATCCGCCGGCGTGTTCATGGCAAGCAGGCAAGGACGGGACAGGCCGATACCAAACGCACTAACCACCGCGCCGCAGATGAACGCAAGAAAAACAGAGGTATGAATAATTTTATCAATCTTCTGATGGTCCTTTGCGCCATAGGCGTGAGCCGCAATGATGTTAACACCGGTAGAAAGACCGATAAAGGCATTGACCAAAAGGTTAATCAAGGCGCCGGTGGCACCCACGGCTGCTAAAGCACGGTCGCCGGCAAACTGCCCGACAACCACCAGGTCGCAGGCATTAAACATCAGCTGCAACACACCGGTTAAAATCATGGGAACAACAAAGCGGGCAAGGTTCTTAGGCAAAGAACCGTTTACCATGTCAACATTTCTTTTCATCGACATTAGCCTCTTTTCTATTAAACACAAAGTCTCTTCCTATACGTGGTTACTATATCACTTCTATCCCCTAATGTCAAGAAAAAACAAGCTTCCCGATGTCATTTTTTGCTCAAGAAAAATAAACAAAAATACGTCATTTATTAGCTCTTTTTTCGTAAAAAAATTTAATTACTTTTCGAATATTTCTCTGGATTTTTCTGTCGTTTTGTATTATAATATAGTAGATTTTTGTTTTTTAACAAGACCCTTCTGGGGTCATGCTATAAATTGATTTATTGGAAAGAGAGATGATTTTGTGGTTCTCGCACAAATTACGGCAGCGACTATTTTTGTTGTTATGTTAATGTTAATTGTATGGGATAAAATTGAGCGTCACTATGTCACAATCGGTTGCGGGGTGTTGACGCTGGCATTGGTTTTTGGTCTTTGCATGAAAGATGCAAGCGCCATTGTGCACACCTTAAATCTGCACAGCTTCGTTAGCCCATCCTTCTGGTATTCTGCCGGCGAAGGCGGCGAAGTGGCCTCCGGTATCAACTGGGAAACCATTGTGTTTATTGCCGGCATGATGATTATGGTAGAAGGCATGGCACTGTCCGGCTTTTTCAGATGGCTTTGTATGCAGATTGCCAAAATGGTTCGCTATAAGACTATTCCGATTTTTATTACCTTTATGATTATTTCAGCTGTCTTATCCATGTTTATTGACAGCATTACCGTCATTCTGTTCTTAGCGGCAGTAACGGTTGAGCTTGCTCAACTGTTGAAATTCAATCCTATTCCTATGATTTTAGCAGAAATCTTCTGTGCTAACCTTGGTGGCTCTGCAACCATGTGCGGCGACCCGCCAAATATCATCATCGGCACTTCCTTAGGTTATTCCTTTACAGACTTTTTAACCAATACCGGTGTTATGGCAGGTATTTCTTTAATTGTGGTTATTGTTTATTTTTACTTCTGCTTCCGTAAGCAGTTGGTATCTAAAAACACCTCCGCTGCAGAATCCGGCAATTACCCCGACCCAAAAACTGCTATCATCAGCAAAAAGCGTTTCATCCTCAGCTGGGTTATCTTCCTTTTGGCTGTTGTTCTGCTTGTTACACACGCATCCACCGGTTTGACTGTTTCAAGCATTGGTATTATTATTACGGTGATTACCCTACTCACTGCCGGCAAAGAAATTCTGACCATTTTAAAGAAGGTTGACTATAAAACCCTGCTGTTCTTCATCGGCTTATTTATGGTCGTTGGCGGCTTGGAGGAAACCGGTGTACTAGAAGTTGTTGCAAACTATATCGGCATTATCAGCGGCGGTAATGCATTTATTATGGTTGCTATTATTCTTTGGGGTTCAGCCATTGCCAGTGCCTTTGTGGATAACATCCCTTTTGCTGCAACGATGATTCCTGTTATCAATGCGCTATCCGGCACGCCGGGTATTGACATTGATACCCTTGCCTGGACCCTTTCTATGGGTACAGACATCGGTGGCAGTGCTACGCCCATTGGTGCTTCTGCCAATGTTGTTGGTACTTCTGTGGCTGCCAAAGAGGGTTATCCCGTAAGCTGGGGTAGATATTGTAAGCCTCTTGTTCCGGCAACCATTTTAGTTCTTGCCATCTCCACTGCATATATTTTTCTGGTTTATTTATAAAAAAGCTTTTCGTCATTACAACCTGCCGGTTGTAATTTCCTACAAAGTAAAAAAGCCCTGTACAAACAGAAGAAAATTATGGTACAATAAAAAAAAGGCATTTTTTCGGAGGTGCGTAATATGGAAAAACAGTTGATTATTTCTGTAGGCAGAGAGTTTGGCAGTGGCGGTCATGTGATTGCCGAAGCATTGGCAAAGCATTATTCTCTTCCTTTGTATGATTATAACCTGTTGCATGAAATTGCAGCGCATAAAAATGTTGATGGTAACGAGCTTTTAAAGTATGACGAAGTGCCAAGAAACATTTTCCTACACCGCAACGTGAAAGGGCATAGCAATTCCCCGGCGGTTCAGATTGCCGAGATGCAGTTTGATTACTTACGCAAAATGGCAGAAAGCGGCGCATCCTTTGTTGTTGTCGGTCGCTGCGCTGAGGAGATTTTAAAAGGAAATCCCAATCTTATCTCCATCTTTGTTCTGGGTGACCCGGAGGTTAAAATTCAGCGTATTATGGAACTTCATAATATCACAAAAGAAGCTGCGGCCCAGATGATTCGCTATAAAGACAGAAAGAGAAAAACCTATCACAACTTCTATTGTAGCGTTAAATGGGGCGATTCAAGAAATTATGATATTTGCATTAACAGCAGCCGCTTGGGCCTTGAAGAAACCGCCCATGAGTTGATTGATTACATTAATAAAAGAATTGCAATGATGTAAGAAATTACATAGAAAAAAATATGCAAAATTCTGCTTGAAATAGTAAATTTTGAAAATTAAACCGCAACAAAGCCATACAAAAAGCCGACTGCAAAGTTTTTGCAAGTCGGCTTTTTGTATCAATTTTTGAGGATAAGACGCGATGATGCTGTAGGGGCGGGGTTCCAGCCCCGACCGCTATTCGGGAGGGCACAGAGACCCTCCTCTACTTTTTATGATAAAATATTATAGGGACCGACGTCCTCGGCGGTCCGCCTTCCGGCAGGAGCAAGCCCCTGCCCTACAAAGTCATTGTAGGCAATGGCAATTGTTGTAGGGGCGATTCACGAATCGCCCGAGCCAAATACTGAGCACATCTTCCGCCATATACACACAAAAAAGCTGTCTCAAAGAGACAGCTTTTTAATTTGTTTAATTAGTCTACCAGTTCAATAATTGCCATTTCAGCAGCATCGCCACGTCTCGGGCCAGTCTTAATGATTCTGGTATAACCGCCGTTACGCTCTGCATATTTGGGAGCGATTTCTTCAAACAGCTTATATACAACGCTTTTCTTCATTAAGTAAGCTAAAGCGCTTCTTCTGGATGCTAAGGAATTATCCTTACCCAGAGTAATCATTTTCTCTGCCATACATCTAACTTCTTTGGCACGGCTTACGGTTGTTTCAATCTTGCCGTTTTCTAAAAGAGATGTTACAAGGTTTCTGAGCATAGCAATTCTCTGGTCGGTAGGACGACCCAGTTTTCTTGTACCCGGCATCTTATTACCCTCCTTTTAATCGGTTTGTTTGGCGGACCTGACAGCTAGCGCTGCATAGAGGATGAAGGCCTGCCAAATCGTTCATTAGTCTTCTTTCTTTGCAAAGGTCTGACCCAATCCATGAAGCTTTTCAATCACTTCTTCTAAGGACTTGCGGCCCAGGTTTCTAACCTTAACCATATCTTCCTCAGTACGCTTTGTCAGATCTTCTACCGTATTGATACCGGCACGCTTTAAGCAGTTATAGGAACGAACAGAAAGATCCAGTTCTTCGATGGTCATTTCAAGAACCTTTTCCTTCTTGCCCTCTTCCTTCTCAATCATAATTTCTGCATTCTTTGCCTCTTCGGATAAATCGATGAACTGCATTAAATGCTCATTAATGATTTTAGCCGCAAGGCTCACTGCTTCATCAGGACGAATGGATCCATCGGTCCAAACCTCCAGCGTGAGCTTATCATAATCGGTGATTTGTCCAACACGGGTATTTTCTACAAAGTAGTTCACCCGGTGAACCGGTGTATAAATTGAGTCAACAGGGATAACACCAATAATATTCTGGTTCAGCTGTTTGTTACGCTCTGCAGAAACATAACCTCTGCCCTTGCAGAATGTAATTTCCATGTACAGCTTTGCATCCTTGTTTAAAGTAGCGATGTGAAGATCGGGATTAAAAATCTCGATATCAGAATCCAGCTTAATGTCGCCGGCTTTGATTTCGCCTTCGCCCTCTTTTTCAATATATACAACCTTCGGTGTATCGCAATGGAGCTTGACAGCAATCTGCTTGATGTTTAAGATGATTTCTGTTACATCTTCTTTTACACCGGGGATGGTAGAAAATTCATGCAACACGCCGTCAATTTTAACACTGGTAGCTGCAGCACCGGGAAGAGATGACAAAAGCATTCTTCTCAGGGAGTTACCAAGTGTTGTGCCGTAGCCACGTTCCAGCGGCTCTGCAACAAATTTTCCGTATTTTCCGTCCGGATCAAGTTCCAAACACTCAACATTTGGTTTTTCAATTTCCAACATAGACTAAACCCTCCTTATTCATGGTTAATTGTCGCACATATCTGTGCACTTAGGCGCCGAGGGTAATCCTGATCATATCGAAATGAACGGACAAGCACTCTATTATCTTGAATACAACTCAACAATCAGATGCTCTTCAACTTCATAATCAATATCATCTCTCTGCGCGAAAGCAATAACCTTACCGGTCAGAGTGTTTTTATCCATATCTAACCACTTCGGAACCTGTCTTGTAGAATTAGCTTCCACAACATCCTTCATTCTGTCGGAATTCTTGGTTTTTTCCTTTAAGGTAATAACATCACCAATTTTAACACGGTATGAAGGAATATCAAGTCGTCTGCCGTTCACTAAAACGTGACCGTGGTTAACCATCTGTCTGGATTCACGTCTTGTATTTGCAAGACCCAGTCTGAATACAACGTTATCCAGTCTGGACTCTAACAGCTGAAGCAGGTTTTCACCGGCAATACCCGGCATTTTGATGGCGCTTTCATAAGTTCCTCTGAACTGCTTTTCAAGCATACCGTAGATAAACTTAACTTTCTGCTTTTCGGTAAGCTGGCGACCATATTCACTCTGCTTTCTTCTCATCGGCTTGGGATTTCTGTTAGAGCTCTTGTCGATACCCATAACAGAAGGCTCAATACCCAAAGTTCTGCATCTTTTTAATATGGGCTGCATATTTCTAGCCATACGTTTATCCTCCTATCTTCAAAAATTTTGAATCAAACTCTTCTTCTTTTCGGCGGTCTGCATCCGTTGTGAGGAATCGGGGTAACATCTTTAATCATGCTAACCTCAAGACCTGCTGCCTGCAGTGCACGGATTGCAGCTTCTCTACCGGAACCAGGACCCTTAACATAAACCTCAACGGTTTTAAGACCATGTTCCATAGCAGCTTTTGCTGCGGTTTCTGCTGCCATCTGTGCAGCAAACGGCGTGCTCTTTCTGGAGCCACGGAAGCCCAGTCCGCCGGAGGACGCCCAGCTAATTGCATTGCCGGCCACGTCAGTAATTGTAACAATCGTGTTGTTAAAGGTGGATTGGATATGCACCGCACCACGCTCAATATTTTTCTTCGCTTTTCTGCGAGTACTTCTTCTTGCCACTTTTGCCATGTTTGCTCCTCCTTTCGCAAAGCTCAAAATCTGTCCTCTTCGGACAATGTATTTAGAAAGGTTTTTAACATCGGAAGAAACTGCGTTCTGATCTATCCGGTGCTTTAGCACCTGTAAGCAAACGCATTTTGTCGTAAACTTGCATCAGGACACAGTCCCATGATGTGTTAACGATTATTTCTTCTTATTCGCAATGGTTCTAGCCGGACCTTTTCTGGTTCTGGCGTTGGTCTTTGTTCTCTGACCACGAACCGGTAAACCCTTTCTGTGACGAATGCCTCTGTAGCAACCGATTTCCATCAGTCGTTTAATGTCCAGAGCAACGTTACGTCTTAAGTCACCTTCTACCGTATACTCGTTGTCAATAATGTCTCTTAACTTTGAAACTTCGTCCTCAGTCAGATCCTTAACACGGGTATCGGGATTAATGCCGGTTTTTGCCAGGATTTTACGGGAGCTGGAAAGGCCGATACCGTAAACGTAAGTCAAGCCAATTTCAACTCTTTTTTCTCTAGGTAAGTCAACACCTGAAATTCTTGCCATTTTTACACCTCCAATACAATTCCATCGTGTATATGCCTAACCATGCAGGTCACGCTCGTAGCGTGCAGCCGCCCCGCATGGGTTTTAACATGTAGGTACCCCCGAAAAAGGGGGCTAAATAGTTCTCAGCCCTGTTTCTGCTTGTGCTTGGGATTTTCACAAATCACCATTACTTTACCTTTGCGCTTAATAATTTTGCATTTCTCGCAAATGGGTTTAACAGACGGTCTGACCTTCATGTGAATTCCTCCTTAAAGACTGCATTGTGCGTCTTTTTTTATTCTCTATGCGGCTTTTCACCTGAATTATTTTGCTCTCCAAGTGATCCGGCCTTTCGTCAGGTCGTAGGGCGACAATTCAACTGTTACCTTATCGCCCGGTAAAATTCTGATAAAATTCATTCTAAGCTTACCGGAGATGTGAGCCAAAATCTGATGGCCGTTCTCCAGTTCAACCTGGAACATCGCATTGGGTAGCGACTCTAAGACTGTACCTTCCAGCTCTAAAACGCCGTCTTTTGCCATAGTAAAACCTCCTATGCATCATGATCATTTAAAATTTCTGCCAAAGCCCTTTTTACGTCAGGGTTGGTAACAAAACCACCGTTTTTCAGTTTTTCTTGAACCAGCAAAGATGTGTATTTGCTCTTTTGCAAATGCTTTATCTTCTTTTTCTTCGGTTTTTCTACTTTCCGCCTGCGCCCGTTTGCGAGCCAGACATACTCATCATCTAAAACCTCTAAAACTACAAAGGGTGTGTCCTTGTCCCTGCCTGCTTTTGCATAAACAATATCACCGGCAAAAACGTTCAAACAATATCACCTCAAAAAAACTTTAACACGATGTTAAGATTTCCGCTTCTCCATCTTTAATCAAAATGGTATGCTCATAGTGAGCAGAAAGCTTACCATCTGCTGTTACCACTGTCCAGCCGTCGGAAAGGGTATTTACATGATACGTTCCTTGATTTACCATAGGCTCAATCGCCAGAGTCATGCCGGGCATCAGCCTTGCGCCCCGCCCCGGTGTTCCAAAGTTGGGAACCTCGGGATCTTCGTGCAGGGCACTGCCAACACCATGACCGACTAAGCTTCTGACAACAGAGAAACCGTTTTGTTCAACATAGGTCTGCACGTTGGCGCCAATGTCAAACACCCGATTGCCTGCCTGAGCCATTTTTAGGCCTTCATAAAAGCTTTCCTTTGTTACACGGATCAGCTTTTCTGCTTCGGGACTAATCGTGCCCACCGCAAAGGTTCTTGCGCTGTCACTGTGATAGCCCTTGTAGAAAACGCCAATGTCAAGACTGACAATATCACCTTCAGAAAGTCTAACCTTTTTTGAAGGAATGCCGTGTACCACTTGCTCATTGACAGAGGAGCAAATGTGTGCCGGATAGCCGTTATACTGCCAAAAGGAACACGTCGCATTGTTTTTCCGGATAAACCGGGATGCTAATTCATCAAGCTCTGCGGTAGTAATACCCGGTTGAATGGATTCTGCCAGATATTCAAATGTCTCAGCCAGAATTCTACCGGCTGACCGCATTGCTTCTATTTCGTGAGGGGACTTAATTTTAATCATCTTATTTCTCCTCACCGGATACTGCTTTTTGAATCCGGTCAAAGATTTCTTCAACGGAACCTTCGCCGCAAACAGCAAACAGCTTGTTTTGCTTTTTGTAGTACGATTTCAGAGGCTCTGTCTGCTCATGATAAATGCGCAAGCGGTTTAAAACAACCTCCGGCACGTCATCCTCACGGATGGAAAGCGCCTCGCCGCAAATATCACAAACGCCCTCTTGCTTGGGGGGATTGAACTCTACATGGAAAGCTGCACCGCATTTTGAACAAACGCGACGACCTGCCATACGTTTAACGATGGCTTCGTCTTTCACTTCAATATCAATCACATGGTCAACTAAAATCCCGGTTTTGTCCATAATTTCGGCCTGAACCAGAGTTCTGGGAAAACCATCTAAAATATAGCCCTTTTCGCAGTCGTCAGCTTGCAATCTTTCTGCTGCCAGCGCAGCAACTACATCGTCAGGCAGCAGTGTGCCGCGACTCATATAGTCTTCAGCAAGTTTGCCGATGGGGGTTCCTTCTGCCATAGCCTGTCGGATCATGTGACCCGTAGAGATGGCAGGAATACCGAGCTTCTCTGAGAGCTTAGCCGCCTGAGTGCCTTTGCCGGCACCCGGCGGACCAAAGAATACCAATTTCATTGTGCCTGTCTCCCTATTCTAAGAAACCCTTATAATGACGCATCAGCATCTGAGATTCTAACTGCTTAACGGTTTCAAGTGCAACACCAACCATAATCAGCAAGGATGTTCCGCCAATGGCAACGCCTGCCATGCTCGGCATAAACACACCCATCAGAATCGGGAAAACGGCAATCACTGCCAGGAACAGTGAACCAAGCAGTGTAACCTTAGAGAGAATTCTGGAAATGAAGTCAGAAGTTGACTTGCCAGGACGGATGCCCGGAACGAAGCCGCCATTCTTCTTCATGTTGTTTGAAATCTCAATGGGGTTAAACTGAATTGCTGTGTAGAAATAGGTGAAGAACACAATCAATACGAAATATGCAATGATGTAGAACGGATGCGTTTGCTGGAACAGTGAAAGCACTGTTGCCCAGAAACCTTCAGGAGCACCGTTTTGACCATTGATAAACATATTGATGGTCTGAGGGAAAGACATGATGGATACCGCAAAGATAATGGGCATTACACCAGCCATAGACACCTTAATGGGAATATGTGTGCTCTGTCCGCCATACATCTTTCTGCCTACCACACGTTTTGCATACTGCACAGGAATTCTGCGCTCTGCATCATTCATGAATACAACAAAGGCAATGGCTAAAATCGAAATTGCTACAATTGCAATTAATGTAACAACCGACTGGATGCTCATTGTTGCACCGTCTGCCGGCATAACGAGACCTGCCAGCGTCTGAATCAGTGCCGGGCCACGAGAAACGATACCGGCAAAGATTAACATAGAGATACCGTTACCGATACCTTTTTCTGTAATCTGTTCACCTAACCACATCAGAAAAGCGGTACCTGCTGTTAACGTTAAGGTTACGATGATGTAGCTCATCGCACCGGTGTTTTCCATGCCGGACCGTAAACCGAAGTATAAACCGGTTGCCTGCAGGAAAGCTAAAATAACAGTCAGGTAACGGGTGTAGGAAGCAATTTTCTTTCTGCCTTCTTCACCCTCTTTCGCCAAACGTTCCAATGCAGGAATTGCAACTGTTAACAGCTGCAGGATAATGGATGCATTGATGTAAGGCGAAATGCTCATTGCGAAAATAGAAGCATTCTCTAAAGCACCACCGGAGAAGTTGTTTAATAACCCCTGAATACCCTGGTCAAAGCCTCCCATCATGCTTTTAATCGCATCAGGTGACAGACCCGGAACGGTGATATAAGAACCAAGACGGAAAACGACTAACAGCAATAATGTGTAGAGAATTCTCTTTCTCAGTTCGGGAACCTTCCATGCATTTCTGAGCGTCTGCAGCATTTAGATCACCTCCGCCTTTCCTCCGGCGTTTGCGATCTTTTCCGCTGCAGTTGCTGAGAAACGTACTGCTTTAACTGTCAGATTCTTAGCGGTTAAATCACCACGACCTAAAACAACAACACCGTCATTTACTTTCTTGATGATTCCCTCTGCCTTTAATACTTCAGCTGTTACTTCAGTACCATCAGCAAATTTGTTTAAATCTGAAACATTAATCTGTGTATAAGTTTTTGCAAAAATATTGGTAAAGCCCTTCTTCGGCAAACGTCTGTAAAGAGGCATCTGTCCGCCTTCAAAGCCCGGTCTTACGCCGCCGCCTGAACGGGCGTTCTGACCTTTGTGGCCTCTGCCGGCTGTTTTACCGTTACCGGAACCGTGACCACGGCCAACTCTGAACGCTGCTTTCTTTGAGCCTTCTGCCGGCTTTAATTCGTTCAGTTTCATTGGGAGCACCTCCTTCTACTATATTTCTTCAACCTCGAGCATATAGTCCACCTTGGCAATCATACCGCGGATTGCGGGATTGTCCTGGTGTTCTTTTTCATCCCGGATCTTTTTAAGACCCAGTGCGTGTACCGTAGCAATATGGTCTTTTTTTCTGCCGATGGTGCTTTTTACAAGCTTAACCTTAAGCATAGCCATAATACCGTACCTCCTTAATCTTATAAGTCTTCCTTAGATTTACCTCTGAGTTTTGCCACTTCAGCGGCATCCTTTAAGGAGGCTAATCCGGAAATTGTTGCTTTTACCACGTTGCTTGCATTGTTAGAACGCAGAGACTTGGTTCTGATGTCTCTGATGCCTGCAAGCTCAACAACAGCTCTGGCTGCACCGCCGGCAATAACACCGGTACCGGGAGCAGCAGGTTTTAACAGAATTCTGCCTGCGCCAAACTCGCCAACTGTTTCGTGGGGAATGGTGGTGCCGGTCAGGTTAACCTTAATCATGTTTTTCTTAGCATCTTCAATGCCCTTGCGGATTGCTTCAGGAATTTCAATTGCCTTACCGGTTCCGCAACCAACATGACCGTTTTCGTCACCTACGACAACCAATGCTGAAAAGCGCATGCTACGGCCGCCCTTAACGGTTTTAGCTACACGGCTGAGCTTTACGACTTTTTCTTTAATGTCTAAAACACTTGCATCTATTAACTGAGCCAAACTGGTTTCCTCCTTTTCTTAAAATTCCAGGCCGCCTTCACGGGCGCCCTCGGCTAATTCCTGTACACGGCCATGATAGATGTAGCCGCCACGGTCAAATACAACGGATTTGATTCCGGCGTCGATTGCACGCTGTGCAACCAGCTTACCAACTGCTCTTGCCGCATCTTTGTTACCGCCATAGCTTTCCTTGAGCTCTTTGTCCAAGGTAGAAGCGGAAACCAGTGTAATGCCCTTAGTATCGTCAATGATCTGAGCATAAATATGCTTTAAGCTTCTGAACACGTTCAGTCTGGGACGTTCTGCTGTTCCGCTGATCAGTTTACGAACTCTTTTATGTCTTCTGAGTCTTGCCACATTACTGACAGGCTTCTTAATCACGTTTTTCACTCCTTTTTTTATGCTGCATGGATTTTGCCATGCTTACTTTGCAAAGTGATATTATTTCTTACCGCCCGCTTTGCCTTCTTTGCGTCTGATGTGCTCATAAGAGTACTTGATACCTTTGCCCTTGTAAGGTTCAGGCTGTCTCTTTTCTCTTACTTTAGCGGCGAATTCACCAACAACCTGTTTGTCGATACCCTTAACAATGATTGTGTTGGGGTTCGGAACTTCAATGGTAACGCCCTCAACGGGAGCCATTTCTACAGGATGGGAATAGCCCAGGTTCATCAACAGGTTTTTGCCCTGCAGCTGAGCTCTGTAACCTACGCCGTTAACTTCTAAGGTCTTTTCATAGCCTTCTGTTACGCCGATAACCATGTTGTTAAGCAGCGTACGTGTCAGACCGTGAAGTGACTTGTGAGCTTTTATTTCCGAAGGTCTTTCGATGGTGATTACACCGTCTTCCTTCTTGATAATCATATCAGGATGTAAATTTTTTGTTAATGTGCCTTTGGGACCCTTAACGGTAACTTCGTTAGCCGCACCGATGGTAACGTCTACGCCGCTGGGAACCGTAATCGGCATTTTACCAATTCTGGACATTCTCTGACACCTCCCTGTCTAGTTTTTACCAGACAAAGGCCAGGACCTCGCCGCCGACGTTTTCCTGCCTTGCCTTTTTATCGGTCATAATTCCTTTAGATGTGGAAATGATGGCGATACCCAGACCCTTTAAGACCTTGGGCAGTTCCTCAGTATTCTTGTAGATTCTGAGGCCCGGCTTAGATACTCTCTGCAGACCGGAAATAACCTTTTCTTTTCCAACATACTTCAGGGCAATTCTGATAACACCCTGTTTACCGTCTTCAATGACCTGATAATTCTTTATATACCCTTCCTCAAGCAGAATGGCCGCAATAGCCTTCTTCATGTTAGAGGCGGGCACATCAACCGTTTCGTGCCGTGCGGAATTCGCGTTCCGGATTCTGGTCAGCATATCCGCGATAGGATCGGTCACTTGCATGATTTTAGCCTCCTTCCAAATAATTTTACCAGCTGGCCTTTTTCACACCGGGAATCTGACCTTTGTAAGCCAGTTCTCTGAAGCAGATACGGCAGATACCATACTTTCTTAAATAAGCATGGGGACGTCCGCAAATCTTGCAGCGATTATACGCTCTGGTGCTGAACTTAGGCGTTCTCTGCTGTTTGTTAATCATCGATTTTTTAGCCATGTTTCTCCTCCTTCACAATCAGAGCTTACCGGCTGGCAAAGGGAGCGCCCATTAATGTGAGCAGTTCTCTTGCTTCTTCGTCGGTCTTGGCTGTGGTTACGACAATAATATCCATACCTCTGATTTTATCGATCTTATCATAATCTATTTCCGGGAAAATAAGCTGTTCTTTAATACCCAGTGAGTAGTTGCCACGTCCGTCAAAAGAATCGGGATTGATACCACGGAAGTCTCTTACACGGGGCAGTGCCACTGAAAACAGTCTGTCTAAGAATTCATACATCTTCTTGCCGCGCAGGGTTACCTTGCAGCCGATGTTCATGCCTTCTCTGACTTTAAATGCAGCAACGGACTTCTTAGCCTTTGTAATAACAGGGCGCTGACCGGTAATAGCCATTAAGTCATCCACTGCGCTGTCTAATGCCTTGGCGTTTTCTTTTGCTTCGCCCAGGCCGATATTGATAACAATTTTCTCCAGCTTCGGAATCTGCATCACGCTTTTATAACCAAACTTTGTCATCAAAGCGGGTGCTACCTCGCCGGTATATTTATCCTGCATTCTAGACATCAGCCTTTAAACCTCCTTTACTTAATCGTTAAAAACTTCGTTGCACTTTTTGCAATATCTGATTTTGTCACCGTTTTCTAAAACCTTACGGCCGATTCTTGCCGGCTTTCCGCATTTAGAGCAGATGTTCATCAGATTGGAAGCATCCACAGCAGATTCCTGCTTGATGATGCCGCCGGGTTCGCCGGCACGACGGGGCTTCTGATGCTTGGTTGCGATTGCAACACCTTCAACAATTGCCTTGCCGTTTTCCGGGAACACGCTTAATACTTTGCCCTTTTTGCCTTTATCCTTACCGGAAATCACGATGACCTCGTCGCCGGATTTAATATGCATTTTCGCCATAATAGCGTACCTCCTCCTTACAGCACCTCGGGAGCCAGAGAGAGAATCTTCATATATTCTTTTTCACGAAGCTCTCTTGCAACGGGCCCAAAAATACGGGTTCCTCTAGGATTTTTATCATCTCTAATAATGACAGCAGCGTTATCATCAAACTTAATGTAAGTTCCGTCGTTGCGTCTTACACCGCTTGCAGATCTAACAATAACAGCCTTGACAACGTCGCCTTTTTTCACAACACCGCCGGGTGTTGCCTTTTTAACAGAAGCAACTACAACATCACCGATGGCTGCGTATCTTCTCTTGGAACCACCCAAAACACGGATACACATAAGCTCTTTAGCACCGGTGTTGTCAGCAACCTTTAAAAGCGTTTGCTGTTGAATCATATCGGTTTCCTCCTTATTTAGTCTTGTGCTAAACCAAATTATTTAGCTTTCTCTACAATCTCAACCAGTCTCCATCTCTTATCCTTAGATAAGGGTCTGGTTTCCATAACGCGAACGCGGTCACCGATTTGACAGGTGTTGTTTTCGTCATGGGCTTTGAGCTTGTAGGTACGTTTAACAATTTTACCATAAAGCGGATGCTTTACGTTATATTCAATCGCAACGACGATGGTTTTGTCCATTTTGTCGCTAACGACCTTGCCGATTTTCTGCTTTCTGAAATTACGTTCCATGATTTCACTCCTTTCCGCTAAAAAGCAAATTAGTTAGCTTCTTCTTCCAGCTTTCTTTCTGCTAAAACAGTTTTGATTCTGGCAATTGTCTTCTTAACCTCGACGATACGCATGGGGTTTTCCAGCTGATTCGTCGCGTTCTGGAAACGCAGGTTAAACAATTCTTTCTTCAGGTCAGCTAAATTGCTTTCAAGCTCTTGATTTGTAAAATCGCGAATTTCTGTAACCTTCATATGCTTACGCCTCCTCTTCTTGCTGGGCGCGCGTTACGAATTTGCACTTGACAGGCAGCTTGTGGGAAGCAAGACGCATAGCCTCTCTTGCCACTTCTTCGGAAACGCCGCCGATCTCAAACATAACTCGACCGGGCTTAACAACTGCTACCCAGTATTCGGGTGAACCCTTACCGCTACCCATACGGGTTTCAGCAGGCTTTTCGGTAACAGGCTTATCCGGGAAAATCTTAATCCAAACCTGTCCGCCTCTCTTGATATAACGAGTCATTGCGATACGGGCTGCTTCAATCTGGTTGGAGGTGATCCAAGCCGGACTCTGAGCCTGCAAACCGTATTCACCGTAAGTTACGGTGTTACCACGGGTTGCTTTGCCTGTCATTCTGCCGCGCATGACTCTTCTGTATTTCACTCTCTTAGGCAATAACATCCTCAATCATTCCTTTCTTTCAGAAGTCGCAAAGCCTCAGGCTTTTGCAGGTGCTGCCTTTGCAGCCTTCTTGCTTTCGGGAAGAATTTCACCTTTGTAGATCCAAACTTTTACGCCGATCTTACCATAGGTAGTGTTTGCTTCCCAGAAACCGTAGTCAATGTCGGCTCTTAAGGTCTGCAGGGGGATGGTACCTTCATGATACTGCTCTGTTCTTGCAATTTCAGCACCGCCCAAACGACCTGCGCAACTGGTTTTAATACCCTTTGCACCCAGCTTCATAGCACGACCCATTACAGATTTCATAGCTTTTCTGAAAGAGATTCTCTTTTCAAGCTGTGCTGCAATGTTCTCAGCTACTAACTGTGCGTCAACATCAGGATGTTTAACCTCCTCAATGTTCAGCGCAATGTTCTTGCCGGTCATTGTTTCCAATTCCTTCTTGAGTTTTTCAATTTCGCTGCCGCCGCGACCAATAATGATACCGGGCTTTGCTGCAAAAATGTTAATCTTGATTCTCTTCGCAGTACGCTCAATTTCAACCTTGGCTACGCCTGCTGTGAACAGCTTATTCTTTAAGAACTTTCTAATGTTGTAGTCTTCTACTAACAGATCACCAAACTGGGCATCCTGCGCAAACCATCTGGAATCCCAATCCTTGATGATACCGACTCTTAAACCGTGGGGATTTACTTTCTGACCCAAGCTACTTACCTCCTTTTTTGATTATTCCTTTTCTTTCAAAACAATCGTAATATGACTGGTGCGTTTTCTGATTCTGAACGCTCTGCCCTGTGCTCTGGGACGAACTCTCTTCAGTGTCGGACCCTGACATGCAAAGATTTCTGCAACATACAGCTTGGAAACATCCATGCTGTGGTTGTTCTCTGCGTTAGCAATCGCGGACTTTAACAGTTTTTCCACAGGCTCGCTGGCTGCTTTCGGGGTATTTGCTAAAATACCCAGCGCAACACCTACAGGCTTATTTCTAATCAAATCTATTACAATCTTAACTTTTCTAGATGAAATACGTGCATAGCTCAGTTTTGCTCTGGCTTCCACAAAGATTCCTCCTTTCTTGCAAGGGAATTTTATCTAACGCCTGACGTTTTGTTGCCGGCGTGGCCTTTATAAGTTCTGGTCGGTGCGAATTCGCCCAACTTGTGTCCGACCATATCCTCGGATACAAAGACCGGAACGTGCTTTCTGCCATCGTGTACAGCAATTGTATGACCTACCATTTCAGGGAAAATGGTAGAGCTTCTTGACCAAGTCTTAACAACTTTCTTGTCACCGGACTCGTTCATAGCAACAATCTTCTTAATCAGGCTGTCTGCAACAAAAGGCCCTTTTTTAATCGATCTGCCCATTCTTTTTCCTCCTTCGCCCAAGTTGGCATGCAAAGACCGCTAAGCGGCCTCGCTGCGATTGCGTCCGGCTTAGCGTGAGCCGCGACGTTTAACAATGAATTTATCATTAATATTCTTTTTCTTTCTGGTCTTAAGACCCAGTGCCGGTTTACCCCAGGGAGTAACAGGTCCGGGACGACCGATGGGTGAACGACCTTCACCACCACCGTGGGGATGGTCATTCGGGTTCATAACAGAACCTCTAACGGTGGGACGAATACCCATGTGCCGTTTTCTACCGGCTTTACCGATGGAGATGTTCTCATGATCCAGATTACCAACCTGACCGATGGTTGCCATACAGTTCAGTCTGATGTAACGAACTTCACCGGACGGCAGTCTGACCTGTGCATACTTATCTTCCTTCGCCATCAGCTGTGCTGCACCGCCGGCAGAACGTACTAACTGTCCGCCTTTACCGGGCATGAGCTCGATGTTGTGAATTAAAGTACCAACAGGGATGAACTGAATCTGCATTGCGTTACCGGGCTTAATATCAGCGCCAGCAGGGTCTGTTACTAAAACAGTACCGTCAGTTACACCTAAGGGTGCTAAGAAGTAACGCTTCTCGCCATCCTCATACTGAACCAGAGCGATGTTAGCAGAGCGGTTCGGATCATACTCAATACCGATAACGGTTGCTGCACCGATCTTGTTTCTCTTAAAGTCAATGATTCTATACTTTCTTTTATTGCCGCCACCTCTGTGCCGAACTGTGATTCTACCGTAGTTATTTCTACCGCCGTTCTTGCTGATGGTTGTCAGCAGGGAACGTTCGGGTTCACTCTTGGTAATTTCCTCAAAAGTGGAAACGGTCATGAATCTTCTGGCAGGAGATGTAGGATTAAACTTTTTTGTAGGCATCCTTTTTCCTCCTATACTAAAATATTAATCGGCTCTTACGCCATGCCTTCGAAAAATTCGATGGTCTTGCTGTCAGCAGTCAGTTTAACGATGGCTTTCTTCCAGCTTGCGCGTCTGCCTTCGTTTCTGCCCATGCGCTTTACTTTACCCAGCATGTTCATGGTGTTAACGCTTTCAACCTTTACGCCAAAGATTTCTTCAACAGCTTTTTTAATTTCAATCTTGTTAGCAGATTTCTTAACTTCAAAGGTATATTTCTTGTCAGAAAGCTGATCCATGCTCTGTTCGGAGATGATGGGTTTAATGATAATATCGTGTGCATATGTCATTATGCATACACCTCCCCTAACTGTTCAGCTGCGCCCTTAGCAAGAATGATGGTGTTACAATTTAAGAGATCGTATACATTCAGCATTCCTACAAAGCTGGTCTTAACACCTTCAATGTTCTTTGCGCTGCGATAAACAGCTTCGTTCATTTCAGGCAGAACAATCAGCGCTTTGCCGTTTACGTTCAGATTTTTAAGCATTGCTGCAATCTGCTTGGTTTTGATTTCGGGTACTGCGATTTCATCCAGCACCTTGATTTCCTGATCCTTAGCTTTAGCTGATAAAGCAGACTTCAGTGCTAAGGCACGGATTTTCTTGTTTACGCTCATTGCGTAGCTTCTCGGCTTCGGAGCAAACACAACGCCACCGCCTGTCCACTGAGGTGAACGAGTGGAGCCCTGACGTGCTCTGCCGGTACCTTTCTGTCTCCAGGGTTTTGCGCCGCCGCCACGAACCTCAGCACGGGTCAGTGCGCTCTGTGTGCCCTGTCTTTGATTGGCAAGATAAGCCACAACAACAGAATGAACAGCTGCTTCGTTCGGCTCGATACCGAAAACTGCATCGTTTAATTCGTAGTTGCCTACTTCTTTGCCTTCCATATTGTATAATACCACGTTCGGCATGATACTTCCTCCTTTCGATCAAGTCGCTTAGCGCGCCTTTACAGAATTCTTGATGATAACCAATCCGCCCTTAGGTCCGGGAACTGCGCCGCGAACTGCGATGATGTTCTTTTCAGCATCAACCTTAACAACGGAGAGGTTCTGGATTGTAACCTTTTCAACACCTAAGTGACCAGCCAGTCTCTTACCCTTCATAACACGGGACGGGGTGGAACAAGCACCCATAGAACCGGGGCCTCTGTGGTAGCCGGAACCGTGAGTCATAGGACCGCGGTGGGTACCCCAGCGTTTGATTGTGCCGGCAAAACCTTTACCTTTGCTGATGCCGGTTACGTCGATGGACTCGCCTTCAGCAAAAACGTCTGCCTTGATTTCATCGCCCACGTTCATGTCAGCTGCATTTTCCAGCTTGAACTCTTTCAGGTACTTCATGTAGCCTGTGCCGGCTTTCTTGAAATGACCCTGCAGGGGCTTGGTAGTATGTTTTTCTTTCTTTTCCAGGAAACCAACCTGAACGGCATCATAACCGTCGTTTTCGGCAGTTTTCTTCTGGATGACTCTGCACGGACCTGCTTCAATGACGGTAACGGGGATTAAAACGCCGTCTTCGCCAAAAAGCTGTGTCATGCCGAGCTTTGTGCCTAAAATCGCTTTCTTCACAAAAGCACCTCCTAAAAATGTTGGTTATTGGTTCACCAATCGGTGAACATGACCCGCCGCCTATATGGCTGCAGTGCCTTTTAACAAACCCGGCTAAAAGCCTTGGTTTGCGAAATACATTAGTACTTCATTTCAATGTCCACACCGGCAGGCAGCTCGATTCTCATTAAAGCATCAACTGTCTTGTTGGTGGGGAGCAGGATGTCAATCAGACGCTTGTGTGTTCTCATTTCAAACTGCTCACGGGAGTCTTTATACTTGTGAACAGCTCTTAAGATGGTAACAACCTCTTTCTTCGTGGGCAGGGGAATCGGGCCTGAAACTTTTGCACCGGTTCTCTTCGCGGTTTCCACGATCTTCTCGGCAGACTGATCTAATAAAACGTGATCGTATGCCTTCAGTCTGATTCTGATTTTCTGACTTGTCTGTGCCATTTTATTTCCTCCTTTTAGAATTGGCGCTTCCATATGTAATAGGAAGCTTGTTTTTGTCTGTGCATGTAGAAACGGCTCGCCGAAGCTACACTTTGGGGCGCAGCTTCTTTTCAAAAAGCGTACACACGGCCGGGCGTTTCGCTATTGGCCATAAATAAAACCCAAAAACCTCTGTTTCTGGGCTCCGTCACGCTTTTCTGCGGTCTTTCCCACAGGAAATCCCGAACACAAACGAAAGCAAAAAAGGACAAAAAGGCAGACAACGCCGCCCTGGTAAGCTTTTTCTCTCTTCATTTGCGTATGACTAGTCGCCCGGTTTCTTGAATCGGACATTCTCCACGGAAAAACCCGCCCTAAGGCGGCAACCTCCCGCTTCATCGTATGTCATGTCACAGCCCTTTAATGATACACTATTTAGAGAAAAAAAGCAAGTTTTTAAAGAAAAAAAGCACAAAAAATTTTCCACAAACTTTTCATGCTTTTTATTCGTTTTATTGTGCAACTTTTTCAACACTTGTGGTCTTTAATGACTTAACCACAACAACTTGTTGTTTGTGGTAAAAAGTGCCGATTTTCTTAATCCTTTGTCTGCCAGGACTTGTTTTCCACCTGAATCACAGCATTATAACGGGGGTCGATTTCCTTGAGCGATGCCTGAATGCACGCCGCCGCCTGTTCCCTATCCTCCGGCGGCAGGCTAAAGGGCACTTCTAAGTCAAAAATCAGGTTAATGCAATGTTCTCCGTCAGTCATTCTGAAATCATGAATGGAAAAGGCAGGATTCCGTTTTCTCACGCAATCAAGCACCAGAGCACGAACCGCGCTTATCCGTTCGTCACTGACGCTGATGGGGTCCATGTGAATAACAATATGAACACCCATCTCCTTTTGAATCAGCTTTTCCGTTTCGTCAATCACCTCATGAACCCTGACAATGTCACCGTCTTCCGGCACCTCGGCATGAACCGATGCCATACACCGCCCCGGACCGTAATCGTGAATAATCAGGTCATGGACGCCGGAAATACATTCCTGTTCCATAATGGTCTTGCAGATTTCCTCTGCCATGGCAGGGTCAGGGGTTGTGCCCAATAAAATCGTAATGGTATCCCGGGCAATTCCGTAACCGGAGAACATAATCAGTAGGGAAACACAGGTACCCATAATGCCGTCTATGGGCGCTTCCACAACCAGCCCTAAGAACATAGAGGCCAGCACCGCACCGGTGGCATACACATCGTTTAAGCTATCCTGGGCAGCCGCGCGAATGACCACAGAGTCAACCGCCTTGCCGATTTTACGATTGGCAACAAACAGCCACAGCTTGACAAGCATAGAAAAAACCAGAATGCCGGCAGAGAGCCAGCTAAAAGACAGCCTCTCATAATGAAAGATTTTACCTGCAGAGGTCTTTAAAAGTTCAACCCCTACCAATATAATAATAAAGGAAACAATTAGGGATGCAACGTACTCAAACCGACCGTGACCAAAGGGGTGCTCCTCATCGGCATGGCGGCTTGCCGCTGTTGTGCCAATCACCGACACCACCGACGAACCCATATCCGACAAGTTATTAAATGCATCAGACAAAACCGCCACAGACCCGCTGACAATTCCGGCGAGCAGCTTTAAAACAAACAAAGCAAAATTGCAAACAATGCCAAGCACACCGGCAAGCTTCCCGTATGCACTGCGCACAGCAAGGTCATCCACCGCTTCGTGGTTTTTTATGCATTTTGAAATGAGTAGCTTAATCACAAACATCTTCCTTTATAATACAGTTTCATTTCTACTGCATAGCGTATCATATTTTTCCTCTCTTTGTCAATGCTTCGTCCTGTCCTTTTTGTCGACAAAATCCGCACAGACCCCAAAACTGCACAAGATACATACGTGTCTGGGTTTAAAACGGTTTCTGATTTCACCTGTTAATGATATTTTCCATAGCTTTTATGAAGAAACTTTTATATGCCGCTGCTCATAATTGCAAAAACAATAAGGAGAATATACAAAATTACAACCAATAAAGAAAGCCCCACAGACAAAATCGCACTGACCAATGCACCCTTGCCGGCAGATTTTGCTTTCAGCGGCATGGTATCCTTCCACACAAGATAGAGCACAAGACCCGCTACCGGAATTAAAAAGCCAAGTAACGCAAAACCAAAGCTACTGGAATCCTGCACAACCGAAAGAGGTGGCTGGCTACAGCTGCAGGTAGGACAAATCTGCGCCTGATCTGCCAGTTCAGCACCGCATTTTGGACAAAATTTCATAGAAAATCCCTCCTTAATAGATTTATCTACATTATATAATATAATTCTCCAAAAGGCAAGAAGTTTATCGGCGAACAACCCGGCTGTCAGCGTTGTAGGGGAGGGTCTCTATGCCCTCCCGAAAAACGGATGGGGATGGAACCCCACCCCTACAAGAGATGTCGATTCTTGTAGGGCGATTCTTGAATCGCCCCTACTAGTTTGCCAAACAAAAAAACGGACGGTTTAACCGCCCGTTTTTGTTGTACTTCTTTAAATTAGTTCAGCTTTTCTTTTAAGGTATTTAAAGAATCAGCCAGTTCAGCCGGCAGCTTGTCACCAAAGGTGGAAGCAAAGAATTCTTCAATATCCTTAGCTTCTGCTGTCCAAACGTCTTTATCAACGTTTAAGAGTTCTGCCAGTGTATCAGCATTCACATCATCTAAACCTTCAATGTCAATGTCTCCAGCGTTGGGAACATAACCGATAGCGGTTTCTTTTGCATCAACCTTGTTTTCACAACGGTCTAAAATCCAGTTCAGGACACGCATATTGTCACCAAAGCCGGGCCAGATGAAGTTGCCGTCATCATCTAAACGGAACCAGTTAACGTTAAAGATTTTCGGAGCCTTGTCGCCCAGCTTGTCGCCCATATCGAGCCAGTGCTGGAAGTACTCAGCCATGTGGTAACCGCAGAAGGGGCGCATAGCCATGGGATCATGACGAACAACGCCAACCTTACCGGTTGCAGCAGCTGTGGTTTCAGAAGCCATAACCGCACCTACGAATACACCGTGATCCCAATCTCTTGACTGGTAAACCAGCGGAGCAGCCTTAGCACGACGGCCACCGAATACGATTGCGGAAATGGGCACGCCCTTACCGGAATTGAATTCAGAGCTGATGCAGGGGCAGTTTTCAGCCGGAGCTGTAAATCTTGAGTTGGGATGTGCGCCGCTTGTGCCGACCTTGTCAGCCTTGTCGTACTTTTTGTAATCCCACTCTTCGCCGCGCCAGTTAAGAGCATTCGTCGGCGGATTGTCATTTAAGCCTTCCCACCAAACTTCGTTGGTGTCAAGGTCATGCGCAACGTTTGTAAAGATGGTGTTCTTGCGGGTAGAAGCCAAAGCGTTGGGGTTGGATTTTTCGTTAGTACCGGGAGCAACACCGAAGAAACCGTTTTCGGGGTTGATTGCCCACAGTCTGCCGTCTTCTCCAACACGCATCCAAGCGATATCGTCACCAACGCACCAAACCTTGTAACCCTGCTTGCGATATTTTTCAGGCGGAATCAGCATAGCCAGGTTGGTTTTACCACAAGCGGAGGGGAATGCAGCAGCAATGTACTTAACCTCACCCTTGGGATTTTCCAGACCTAAGATGAGCATGTGCTCAGCCATCCAGCCTTCGTTCTTACCTAAGAAAGAAGCGATACGCAGTGCGAAGCACTTTTTGCCTAAGAGCACGTTTCCGCCGTAACCGGAGTTAACAGAGATAATGGTGTTATCTTCGGGGAAGTGGCAGATGTATCTCTTGGATTCATCAATTTCGCATCTGCAGTGAAGACCGCGGATCCAGTCTTCGCTGTCGCCTAAAGCGTCTAAAACATCAGCGCCCACACGGGTCATGATTGCCATGTTTAAAACAACGTAAATAGAGTCAGTCAGCTCGATACCAATTTTAGAAAATTCAGAGCCAACTGGACCCATAGAATAAGGGATAACATACATCGTTCTGCCTTTGTATGAATCTTTTGCAATGTCATACAGCATTTTGTATGCTTCCTGAGGTTCCATCCAGTTATTGGTAGGGCCTGCTGCCTCTTTGGTCTTAGCACAGATAAAGGTTCTGTCTTCAACACGAGCAACGTCATTCACTGCGGTGCGGTGCAGGTAGCAGCCGGGCAGAGTTTCTTCGTTTAATTTGATCATTTCACCGGTTGAGCAAGCTTCAGCGCGGAGCGCTTCATACTGCGCTTCGCTACCGTCGATAACAACAACGTTATCGGGCTTTACTAACGCCTTCATTTCCTCAATCCAGGCATTTACAGATTGGTTTTTAATCATTCCCAACACTCCTTTTTATTTTTTGTTAGACATCTATGATGTCAAGAGATGTCAGGACAAAGTCCGTCATATCTCAGCGTTTACATCAGTTCTAGAAAAGGATAAAAGCCTATATCCCTTCATTATGAAAGTATAGCACAGATTAATTTCATTTTCAAGTGATTTAATGAAATATTTTTCATTAAATTCACATTTTTTACGAATTTTTGCCCTGTTTAGTTTCGTTTTGTCCTTTTTTCGACCGATTGATTTATATGTGAGAAGGATTTACTTAGCTCAATTGCAACGCCAAAAGGATTAAATAGAAAGTATCCGCACCTGCTTTTTGCCGCTTGTTATCACCATTTTCGCTTAGACACAAGCGGAGCGAAGAACATCGGCGCCCTTAAAAACAGGCAAACGACGGAATATATGATTCAATATATTCATGAGCATTTCAGCTTGCGCCTGTCCGTTCAGGTTTTGGCTAAAAAAGTATATTGTAAAAAAACACATGGGTGTTTTTGATGTGACTTCAAAGAAATAGTCTGCCACCAAAAGAGTCGGGATATACCACTCTACTGTTTTTTGCTTTTTTATAATGAGAATATATTATAGGAAAACACGAGAGAGACTACCGATGCTATCCCCCTATGCAGAATGGTCGGAAAGCCACACGTAAAGCCATTGGCATAAATATTTTTTGCCAAGGGTTCTTGAATTTCCGAGCAAATAGGTATACAATAGTATCATAGATCATTAGGAGGGGAATTAATATGAAATGTAGAAATTGCGGTAGCGAGCTGCCGGAGGAAGCAAATTTTTGTGCAAGCTGCGGTACCAAAGTTGAGCATGAGACTGCACCTGTGGCAGAGACCGAAGCTTCACCGACTTGGTTTGCTGCTACACAGGAAGGTGATCCTGAACCGGCAGCAACCACCGAAGCACCGAAAGAGGTGCCAGAAGAAGCACCTGCTACAGAAAACAATTCTGTACCACCAGTGCCGGTAGCCAAAAAGAATAACGTTCCTTTAATTGCAGGGATAGCTGCTGCAGCTGTGGCTGTTTTAATTGTTATAATTACAGGAATCGTTGGACTTTTTTCTCTCATCGCATCCAGACCGGTCTCTGATGAAAAGGCAGGCGGCATGATTGAAGAGGTTATGTGCGAGCTTCAAAATTATGAATATGATGCAGCGGAAAGTCTTTTAAAGAAAATTAAATTAAAAGAAGACTCACAGTATACAGACATCTTGGCAGAGCTTGAAGAAATCACAGCCGCTAAGCCGAAGGTTACACGTGTTGACACCTCTGATTATCCAAAGGTCACGGTGACATTAAAAACCGATGATGGTGATGTTAACTATCAAAAAGAAGACTTTGAGATTTTGTGTGAAGATTCATCGGTTGAATCGGTAATAAAGCTTGAAAAATCCGGCAAAACATATCAGCTTACATATATAGCAACGGAAGATGACGGCGGCGAAGATATAGAAGATAAAATTCTTTTCACCAAATATGAATATGTAGACTTTTATGTCCCCTTTGAATTTGTTTCAGAATATGTAACCGATGCAGGTATTTCTCTTGTAACGTCCAATGTAGAGAAATATCCTGAGATTTCATTGTACCTGAAAGTTGTTGACGAATATGGTGAACCCATTGAAAATTTAACGAAAGAATCCTTTACCGTAAGAGAATATCTCAACATTCATGATTATCTTGAAAGAGATGTTATTTACGCTGCTAAGGTTGATGGCAAGGACGCCTTAAACGTTAGCCTTGCCATTGACAGGAGTGACAGTATCAGCGATACAGATATGGGTAAAATCAAAAACGCAACCAACACGTTTTTGTCAAAGCTGCAGTTTAACTCCGGCGACAAAGCAGAAATCGTAGCCTTTGACACGCACGTTATGCAGATGTGTCTGTTTACCAATAATAAGGATAACCTGATGAATGGTGTAAACAGCATGTATCCTTACGGTATGACAGCTTGCTATGATGCCATTGTTCGGTCCATTCAGAACGCAAGCACGCAAAGCGGTGCAAGATGCGTCATTGTCTTTACTGATGGTATGGATAACGAAAGCGTTAATACGGTAGACAGCGTTATCAGCCTTGCCAATGCAAAAAGCGTTCCCGTATATACCATCGGTGTCGGCAGAAACTTAGAGGAAGGCGACCTTCGCAGAATCGCCAGCAGCACCGGCGGCACCTATCACCACATTGACGATATTTCCGCAATGAGCCGGATTTATGAAGAAATTTACAGAGAACAAAAAAATTTGTACCATGTAAAATATGTCAGTGACACTTCCCTTTCACAGGACGCAGAAAGGAGAATTGTTGTTCGTGTTTGCGGCAACGGCTACAAAGGCGCGTGTGACAGAGTCTATACCCCCATTACGCCTGTTGTAAAAGCTTCTCACAATTCAAGATATGAGGTTATCAAAGCGGATATATCCTGGGAAGACGCAAACCGGGCTTGTATTAATAAGGGCGGACATCTTGCAACCATTACAAGCAAAGAAGAGGAAGACAAGATTATTGCTGTTGCTGAAAAGAGCGGCATTGGCAGGCTCTGGATTGGCGGATACACCACAAACAATCAGTACGACGAAGCCGTTGGCCACTGGGTCATGGGTGAGCCCTTTGTTTACCAGAACTGGTTCTCAGAAGATGAACCCTCTCGGTTTGACAATGCAGATGACGAAGCAGAATTTTACCTGATGCTGTGGAAAATTGACGGCAGATGGTCATGGAACGATCAGCGAAACGATTTAATTAACAGTCCCTTTGCAAGCACCTATCAGGGCAAAATGGGATATGTTATTGAATACGAGGAATAATTTGACGATGAATTTTCTACAATTGAAGCTTTATTAAAGCCTTCATAAGCTATTACAGGGGCAGGCTCAATAAACAAACAGGATGTAGAAATATTCCTTTTGTAGGGGTCATTCATGAATGACCCGCGGGCGATTCGTGAATCGCCCCAACAAATTTTACTCAATCTACTGACACAAGGGTGACATGACACAAGGGTGTGACACAAGGGGACGGTTCTATTGTGCACAGAGAAAAAGCAGGTTTTTGCCTGCTTTTTCTTTTGCCCAAAAAATTTTTAAAAATTTTAAAAAAAGTATTGACACACAGATATACCCTTGCTATAATTTAATTGTAATCATTACAAAAGTGAAATCGTTACAGAGTAAGGAGGTTTTGTTATGACATCGGCAGAGATACTTGCAAAGCATGACATTAAGCCTTCGCTGCCCAGAGTGCTCATCTTTGATTACCTCAGGCAGCACAGAACGCACCCAACAGTTGATGAGATTTATTCCTCATTATCCAAACGGGTGCCCACCCTTTCCAAAACAACGGTGTATAACACAGTAAAGCTGCTTTCAGCAGCGGGCATTGTTAAAACCATTACCATTGAAGAGCAGCAAGCCCGCTATGATGCCTGCACCGACCTTCACGGTCACTTCCTCTGCACCGACTGCGGCGGCGTTTTCGATTTTGACACCTCACTGCCTGACAGCCGGCTGCCCCATGGGTTTACCGTTAAAACACAGGAGGTATATTACACCGGCTCTTGCGAACATTGCAGTCAAAAAAATTAAAATAAAAAATTATTTTTAAAAAGGAGATTAAAGATTATGAAAAAATTTGTATGTTCTGTATGCGGTTACGTTCACGAGGGAGATTCCGCTCCCGAAAAATGCCCGGTATGTAAGGTTCCGGCTGAAAAGTTTAAAGAAATGGAAGAAGGCGCAGCACTGGCTGCTGAACACGAATACGGCGTTTATGGTAAAACCGTAAAAAACAATCCCGATATCTCTGAAGAAGATAAAAAATATATTTTTGAACAGCTGATGGCAAACTTCAACGGCGAATGTGCTGAGGTTGGTATGTATCTGTGCATGGCAAGAATCGCACACCGTGAAGGTTACCCCGAGGTTGGTCTTTACTGGGAAAAAGCAGCTTATGAAGAAGCTGAACACGCAGCTAAATTTGCTGAACTCTTAGGTGAAGATTTAGAACCCAACATGAAAGCAACCACCAAGGATAACCTAAAGTGGAGAGTTGACTGCGAATACGGCGCAACCCAGGGCAAGTTCGATTTAGCCTCCTGCGCTAAGAAAAACGGTCTGGATGCCATCCACGATACCGTGCATGAAATGGCGCGCGATGAAGCTCGGCACGGCAAAGGCTTAGAAGGACTTTTAAAGAGATATTTTGGTTAAACCGAAGGAGGGAGACAGCATGGAAAATTATATGGTTTGCAACTGCAAACAGGTCAGCTATGCAGATATTTCTGATGCGGTTCATGGTAACGCACATTTTGATGATGTTTTAAAAACATTTGAAGATGTGCAGAAAATAACCCATTGCTCCACTGGCTGCGGCGGTTGCCATCAAAAGGTTTTAGATATTATATCCGATATTTTAAGCGGAGCATCACAGTAAAATTGAAAGCAGGGCACGCCGCTATCGGGGTGCCCTTTTACATGAAAAGGAGAGAGTAACATGTTAGATGCAAAGGTAGTAAAGCTTATCAACGAACAGGTTAATAAGGAATTATATTCAGCGTATTTATATCTTGATTTTTCTATTTTTTATGAACAGCAGGGCTTAGACGGCTTTGCCAACTGGTATATGGTTCAGGCGCAGGAAGAACGTGACCATGCGCTGCTGTTCTTGCAGTATTTACAGCAAAACGGCGAAAAGGTGACCTTAGAAGCCGTAGCAAAGCCTGACAAGGAAATGAAAACCTTGATGGATCCGCTGCAGTTTGGTTTTGAGCATGAACAGTATGTAACAAGCCTGATTAATGATATTTATGCAGCGGCATACGAGGTGAAAGACTTTAGAAGCATGCAGTTTTTAGACTGGTTCGTCAAAGAGCAGTTAGAAGAAGAAAAGAACGCAGACGACATGATTAAGAAAATGGAGCTGTTCGGTAATGATTCCAAAGGTCTTTATTCTTTGGATTCTGAATATGCACAAAGAGTGTATACGGCTCCCTCCCTTGTTTTATAAAGCCGTATACCACAAGCCCTGTTTTCTTGACAGGGCTTGTTTTTCGCCTGTTTTTGTGGTACAATATTGCTAAGTTTTTTGCCGAAGTATGAGGATGAGCGCCTCGTCGGCAGCGAGCGTGAGCAGTGGGAAAAAGGTTACATCAAAGCATATACAGAGTATGCAGGAAGCGGCGTTACCCTCCATCCCGGGGAATATTTTAAGTCCTTCGTGATGATGGCAAGAACAACCTGTATATTGAAAAGGAATCCGGCGAAAACGGCTGGATTAATATTGATTACAAAAATCCTGCACGCTATGAATTAAATGAACTGTTTTTCTTTTTGGCAGGATAACCGAATAAACATTCAGCCTTGACGAAAGGGCTAAAATGATGTATGATGTAAATTAGAGTTTGAAAAAGGAGGTCATGCAATGAATGGCGGAACCTATGTTCTTGTGGTTGTTGGCATATTAATGGCAAAATGCGTAGGTTTTTTGCGTGATATTGTGTTTGCATCAACCTTTGGTGCCTCTCCTTTAACGGATATATATTTTCAGATTTTTAGTCTGGCATCTTTAGTGTTTACCGGCATTGGCGGTGCCCTTTCCACCCTTGTGATTAAAAAACTGAACAAGCCCGAAAACACCATGGATAGCGGGCGCAGCTATGTGGCGTCCTTCATTTCGAAAACAGCTTTGGTGGTTATAGGCGTTACGGCTGTTTTATATGTCTTTTCCGGAGCAGCGGTAGACTTTCTTTTGCCGGGTCTTGAGGCTTCGCTCCATGATGAAGCCGTACAGATTATGCACATTATGCTGCCGAGCTGCCTGTTTGTCATTGTGGCATATATTATGTCCGGTGTTTTGCAGAACCGAAATGTGTTTTTTGTCACATCTATTATGAGCCTGCCTTATAACGTGATAATCATTGCATCTTTGATGGTACCGAATGTCAATCTAATGACCGTCAGCATTGTGACCACAATCGGTTGGTTTTTACATATCGCAATTTTAATGCCTGCATTTTTCAAAAAGGGATACTCCTTTTTCGGAAGCATCAAAGGAAGCAAGACGGGCGGTGCAGATAACCGTGAAGTTTTATATATTTTCATATCCAGCATGATGTTTCAGCTTGTGTTTATGGCAGATAAGGCGGCGGTTTCAGCCGATTCAGGCGCTGCTACAACCATTAATTATGCCTCTAACCTTTTTGTGACCATATCCAGCGTGTTTGTGGTGGCAATGAGCAATGTTTCCTACCCGGCTCTATGCCGTCACTATGAAAGCGGGGATATCGGCAGTGTCAGACAAAGCCTTCGGTATATCCTTACGGTGCTACTAGTAATCTTTGCCCCGTTTATTCTAACGGTGAACTGCTTTGGCGAAAATATCATCTCCCTTTTATATCAAAGAGGTGAATTTACAGCAGAGCTCAGCCAGGTCACCGCTACGCTGTTTGCCCTCTATACCTTCGGCATCTTCGGCTATGTTTGTCAGGAGCTTTTAAACAAAATTTTATATCTGGATTCAAAGTATACATATACAGTAATTGGCACTTTGGTTGTTGTGATATCCAAGCCCATAATCAACATGTTTGCCGGCAGCGCTGTGGCTGTGGCAGGGTGTACGGCTGTTATGTTTACAGCCTATGCCGTTTGCATCCTTTTTGCAATTAAAAAAACGATTGGGAACTATGTAAATAAGGCATTTATTAAAAACGTTGTAAAAATTGCTCTGGCATCACTGGCTGCGCTGATTGCTTATTTTGGGCTCGGTTTTCTGCCTCTTCCTCTGGCGGATACAAAAATCGGGTTTGTGATTCCTCTCTGTGTGTGCGGCACAGTCTATCTTGCAGTGCTTTGGGGCACCGGATGCCTACGATATATTGCCAACCGCCGGAACATGGCAGGCGGCAGTGAATCAATCTCCTGCGGAGGATGATTATATGAAAAAAAGACAGTTTGTATTGATTTTTTTGATGGCGGTGGTCTTTTTGGCTTCTATCGTGCCTTCCCTGGCGGCAAGGCTTTATGCAGAAAGCCAAAACACCGCTTTTTGTGTTGCCTTAGAGGCAAATTCCACGTTACGGCATTTTGAAAAAGAAGCGTACTCTGAGGTGCTTAAAGCCTACAAAGAGAGCGGCGTTACCGTTGCCGCTATTACGGAAGAGAATCTTGCTTTTGATGAAGCAATGATTTCACTTGCAGAAAACAACGGTCTTTTCGTTGCTCTTTTGCTTGACGGAACCTGCGAGAAACCGGCAGCATTTTATGACTCGCTGGAAACGCTTTTAAACCAGCATGATATACAGTATATCGGTGTCCAAAACCGTGATGCCAAAAAGCAAATTCCTGTGTCTATAAAAAGTTTTTTAAAGCAGTCAGACATGACGCTTTTGGTGATGGAAAAAATGTCTCAGCTTTCCAATGAGCAGTTTATCGGCTATGACGAAGCCGTATCTGCGGCAGACGGCAGAATTATGCGCTGTTATGAAACCTGGAAGGAACCGGCAAAGACGATTTCCGCAGGGAATCAGCCGGTAGATTATGCAGATGTTTTATATCATCAAATGCTAAACTCTGCCAAAGACAGAAACACCCGCTTCATTCTTGTTAATCAAATTATTTCCGGAACGGATAATCCCTTCAGCCAGGCAACCCAGACCCAGACAGCTGTAAAAGCCTTCACCCAAGCCATGGCAGCATCGGGATATGACACAAAGGCCGTGCCGGATTACTCTGATTATCTTCCGAGCCATAAGGTGACAAGTGCCGGTGCTGCGAGCATTGGTGTGCTGATGGTGCTTTTCATGATTCATATTGTCTTTAAAAAATCCTCTGCCATCTTGGATTATATCTTTCTGGCACTTTCCGTTTGCGCTTTTGCCGTTACTCTGTTTTTGCCGGAACAACTGATTCGGTTATATCCCACGGCTTATGCCGTTTTAGCAGGTTGCTTTTCTTTGACGGCGTGTGCTTACCTTGCCGAAAAACTCAAAGAAAAGATTGCCGCACCCTTTTGGTTCACGATTGTTATGCTGCTTGCCACTCTTGGCACACTGGTGCTTTCCGGCTCGGTGCTGCTGGCGCTTCTTAGCGGAGCGGACTATTATCTTAACAACCTTATTTTCAGAGGGGTTAAGCTGACCCTTTTAGCACCCATCGCTTATGCTGCGGTTATGCTTTGGCTGTTTTATAGCCGAAAAACTGTGAAAGAACAGCTTTTAACCTTACCTCGTACTGCAAAGGAAACCATTGCAAACATTCGTATCTATCATATAATTTTAGTTGCCTTAGTCGGGGCGGCAGGTGCTTTGTACCTGATGCGAAGCGGAAACTCCGGCATATCGCTCTGGGAAAACCAATTCCGGAATTTTCTGTCTGAGCTATCCGGCGCAAGACCCAGAACGAAAGAATTTTTAATCGGCTGGCCTTGTTTGGCTTTGTGGATGTATTATCTAAAAAAAGACTCCGGGTTGTGCAAATGGGTCTTCGGGGTGGGGGCTTCCTTGCTGTTTGCCTCTGTTACCAATACGTTCTGTCATGTATTTACAGACGGCTGCATCTCTCTTTTGCGAACGGTCAACGGGCTTTTGTTCTCTTTGCCGGTGATAGCGGCGGTTTCTGCCGGAAACGTTTTCGTACGGAAGCTTATCAAACAATTTAAACAATAAATATTCATCCGCATACTATGTGCGGTGAATGAAAACGAAGGAAAAAAGGACGGTCTCCCGTCCTTTTTTCGTGTGTGAAAAGAAAAACAAATCTTTCTCCAAAAGGAGACGTTTTTCTGCGCATTAAAAAATGCGCCAGCCGGAGCCGACGCACGAAAAATGCATGGCTCGAACTGTTGCTACACAAGTTTTTCGGCAAACTAACAAGGATGCGAAAATAGAGCATGCATTTTTACCAAAAGGTAAAAAAAGACATCCACTGTTAATTAACCTATTAACTTGTGTAGCAATACCAGTATATCACAGGAAAGAAATTTTTGCAAGAAGAAATTGTAGGGGCGATTCAAGAATCGTCGGGGACGTCGGCCCCTACAAAAGTACAGAACCTTGCGGTAGTAGGGGTGGGGTTCCATCCCCACCCGCTATTCGGGAGGGCGCAGAGACCCTCCCCTACATAATACCCACAGGTTGCGGCATTAATCTTTTGTGTAAACTCTTGACTTTTTTCCTCAAAAATTATACAATTAAATGTAGACATTTTTCGATTTTTTTGCCGCAAAGCCTGCGGCGGCGAAGAAAGACTTTGGCAGGCAGAAAGGCTTTTGAGAACCATGAAAAAATTAATGCTGGGCAATGAAGCCGTTGCACGGGGTGCCTATGAAGCAGGCGTTAGCGTCGCTTCTTCTTATCCGGGAACCCCCAGTACGGAAATTACTGAATTCATTGCAAAATATGATGAAATATATTCTGAATGGGCGCCGAATGAAAAGGTTGCTGTTGAAGTTGCTTCGGGTGCAGCCATTGCCGGTGGCAGAGCGCTCTCTGCCATGAAGCACGTAGGCGTAAATGTGGCGGCAGACCCGCTCTTTACCATGAGCTACATTGGCGTAAACGGCGGATTAGTGCTTTGTGTGGCAGATGACCCCGGTATGCACAGCTCACAGAATGAGCAGGATAGCCGCAACTATGCCATCGCAGCGAAGGTTCCCATGCTGGAGCCTGCGGATAGCTCAGAATGCCGTGACTTTGTGAAAAAGGCATATGAAATCAGCGAAGAATTTGACACCCCTGTACTTCTCCGCTTGACCACCCGTGTGGCACATTCTCAGAGCGAGGTTGAGCTATACGAGCGAGAAGAGCATCCGGCAAAAGAATATAAAAAAGATGCTGCAAAGCATGTTATGGTGCCGGCAAATGCCCGCCCGAAGCACGTTTTGGTAGAACAGCGCATGGATGCGCTTTCAAAATATAACGATACAAGTGACTTAAACCGTGTGGAAATGAACGATACAAAAATCGGTATTATTACCGCAGGTATTGCTTACCAGTATGCCCGTGAAGCATTCCCCAATGCCTCTTTCTTAAAGCTGGGCATGATTAACCCCCTGCCGGAAAATCTGATTCGTGATTTTGCGGCAAAGGTTAAAACCTTATATGTCATTGAAGAATTAGACCCCGTGCTGGAGCGCCAGATTAAGGCAATGGGCATCACGGCTCACGGCAAAGACCTGCTCCCCTTAATCGGCGAATATTCCGCAGCACTGCTCCGTGAAAAAATTCTGGGCGAAAAGCCTGAAGCCGGCTTTACTGTTGACGAAACCATTCCTGTTCGTCCGCCGGTTATGTGCCCCGGTTGTTCTCACAGAGGCGTGTTCTATGTTTTAAATAAACTAAAGCTAACGGTCAGCGGCGATATCGGTTGCTACTCGCTGGGCAGCGCAAAGCCCTTAGACAGTATTGATTCCATCATTTGCATGGGTGCCAGCATTTCGGCGCTCCACGGTATGGAAAAGGCTCAGGGCAGAGAATTTGCAAAGAAATCCGTTGGCGTTTTAGGTGATTCTACCTTCCTGCACTCCGGTATTACCGGTTTGATTGACATGGTGTATAATAAAGGCACCTCCACCGTAATTATTCTGGATAACTCCATCACCGGCATGACAGGGCATCAGGAAAACCCTGCCACAGGTTTTACCATTAAGGGTGAGCCTACCCGTCAGGTAGACCTTGAAAAGCTGTGTCACGCAGTTGGTATTGATAAGGTAACCATTGCAGACCCTTTCTGCGTTGAGGACTTTGAAAAAGTACTCAGGGAACATTTAGAGGCTGAAGAGCCTACCGTTATTATTGCACAGCGCCCCTGTGCACTCCTGAAAAAAGCAGGCTACACAGGCTGCTGTGAAATTACAGATGCCTGCAAAAACTGCAAAATGTGCATGAAGCTGGGATGCCCGGCTATCTCCATGACGTCATCCGGTCCTGTCATTGATGAAACTTTGTGTAACGGTTGCGGTTTATGCGTCAACATTTGTAAGTTTGGCGCAATTGTGAAGAAATAAGAAAGGCGGAGTCAGAGTATGAATATTATGATTGTAGGCGTTGGCGGACAGGGCACTCTGCTTGCCAGCCGTATATTGGGTGCTGCAGCCTTGCGTGCAGGCAAACAGGTAAAGCTTTCAGAGGTTCATGGCATGAGCCAGCGCGGCGGCAGCGTTGTGACCTATGTTAAATATGGTGACCGTGTTGATTCTCCCGTTATTGAGCCGGGGGAAGCGGATATGATTATCGCCTTTGAAGAGCTGGAGGCATATCGCAGCCTGCCGTATCTTAAGAAAGACGGCGTGCTGATTGTGAACACCCAAAAAACCAACCCCATGCCGGTTATCACCGGAGCTATGGAATATCCCGAAAATATTTTAGATAAGCTCACAGCCAAGGGCATCCGTGTGGTTGCCTGTGATGCGCTCCGGCTTGCAAAAGAGGCAGGTAACATTAAGGCCGTGAACGTTGCCTTAATTGGCGTTATGGCTAAAAATTCGCCCCTGTCAAAGGAAATTTGGGACGGCGCTTTGGTTGATGCCGTTCCCGCCAAGTTCTTAGAGGTAAACCAAAAAGCCTTTAGCCTTGGCTATAATCATCAGTAAGAGAGGATGGTTTTTATGACAAAGGTAAAGCAAATTTCTGTGTTTGTTGAAAATGCAGGCGGTAAGCTGTCTGACATTACGGCGCTTTTGGGCGAAAATGACATTAACATCCGCGCCCTTTCTATTGCCGACACCACCGATTTCGGTATTCTGCGTATGATTGTGCAGGACCCGGAAAAAGCTCTGTATGTTCTTGCGACCAATGATATCATGGTGAAAGCCACAGAGGTAATCGTTGCAGAAATCAGCGATAAGCCGGCGGGGCTTAACAAAGCGCTGAGCATTTTAAAGGATGCAGACGTTGCCCTTGAATATTTATATGCTTTTGCAACCAATCACGGCGACAAGGCATATGTTGTTATGAAAACTGACAAAGCCGAAGCCGCAGAAGAAGCTCTGGCAACGGGCGGCGTTCGGGTACTCTCGGCAAAGGAAGTATATGCACTGTAATGGATACATTGATTCAAAAAATCTATGGTATAAAAGAAAGTACCATCCGTTTGATGCGTCAGGCGGAAGCAGAGCTTTCTGAGCGTTTTGCTCTTTTAGAGAAAAAGGCAGAGGTTGGTCAGGCAAAGGTTCTGGCAGCTTTTCATGAAGAAGGCATCAGCGAGCGCCACCTTTTAGGCACAACCGGCTATGGCTATGATGATGCCGGCAGAGAAGCATTAGAGCGGATTTATGCATCCGTTTTCGGCGCGGAAAGTGCCTTGGTTCGCCAGCAGTTTGTGTCCGGCACCCATGCTTTGGCTGCTTGCTTTTATGGCGTGTTGCGCCCGGGGGATACTTTGGTATTTGCCACCGGTACCCCTTATGACACGTTAGAAGAGGTAGTCGGCCTTCGTGGCGGTGGTGATATGGGGTCTTTAGCCGATTGGGGCGTATCCTGCAGGATTGTTCCTCTGCTCCCTGACGGAAGCCCTGATTTTACCGCATTAGAAGACGCCATTGACGATACGGTTAAAATGGTTTCCATCCAGCGGTCAAAGGGCTATGCATGGCGCAAATCCCTGACGGTTGCTGAGATTGGTGAAATTGTCAGCTTTGTTAAAACGCTTCGTTCTGACATTGTCTGTATGGTGGATAACTGCTACGGCGAATTTGTGGAAGAAAAAGAACCCACAGCGGTTGGTGCCGATTTGATGGCAGGCTCACTCATTAAAAATCCCGGCGGCGGCCTCGCCCCCACCGGCGGTTATATTGCCGGCAGAGCAGAACTGGTTGAAAAAGTTGCCTGCCGATTAACAGCGCCGGGTATTGGCGGTGAGGTGGGCGCCACCTTAGATGTAAACCGGCTGTTTTATCAGGGGCTGTTTTTAGCGCCCCACACTGTTTTGCAGAGCATGAAAGCAGCCGTGCTTGCGGCAAAATGCTGGAGCTTGCAGGCTTTGATACCTGCCCGAGAAGCGATGAAACTCGAAGCGACATCATTCAGGCTGTGCGGCTGGGTGACGCTGACAAGGTTTGCGCTTTTTGTCAAGGCATTCAAAAGGGCTCTCCCATTGATTCTCAGGTGTGCCCCATGCCGTGGGATATGCCGGGATATGAAAGCCCCGTCATTATGGCGGCCGGAACCTTTGTCTCCGGTGCCAGCATTGAAATTTCGGCAGATGCCCCCATCCGGGAGCCTTATGCCGTCTATTTGCAGGGTGGCTTAACCTACGAGAGTGCTAAAATTGCACTCCTTTGTGCGATTGATACAATCTTATAAAGATAATAAATATCCACCCGCATAGCGGGTGGTTTTTCATTTTCGGGCATAGCCCTAATACTATTGGCTGCGCTACATAAGCGCTTTTTTATTGGCCTGCCAGCCATGCAATTGTTACTTGCTACCCATAAATGGGTTGCCTTTTTGCAGGCTTCCCCTTGAGGGGAAGCTGTCGAGCATAGC
>JAFWAT010000063.1 GCA_017507525.1 Clostridia bacterium
CATTGTAAATGACAACGGCAACAATTGCCACATCCAAAACATCCGTCAACTGAATGCTTTTTATAAACGGATAAATCACAGTTTCTAAGTAACCCAAAATATCACTCCCTTATTTAACAACGATATTGCTTAAATAATTCATACACCACTTGAATGTGAAAGAGCCACAAGCATCAAGCTTTCTAAAACTCTTGCCGCATGTGCCCATAACACAAATGGTTACCATGCCCTCAACTCAGACTTAAGCTTAGGCTTCGTTTCCCTTTAGCATTTCGCTCTGGTGTGTGGTAATTAACGTATCAATAATTTCATCAATATCACCGTCTAAAATACTGTCTAAGCGGTGAAGGGTCAGGCCAACGCGGTGGTCCGTCACACGGCCTTGGGGGTAGTTATAGGTTCTGATGCGTTCACTTCTGTCACCAGTTCCTACCTGGCTCTTGCGTTCCTGTGCAATCTGTGCCTGCTGATCGCTCTGGACTAAATCGTAAAGACGGGAACGCAAAATTTTCATAGCCTTGTCTTTATTTTTGTGCTGCGATTTTTCGTCCTGGCAGGATACCACAAGACCTGTAGGCAGATGGGTAATACGCACGGCAGAGTCCGTTGTGTTAACGCACTGACCACCGGGACCGCCTGCACGGAACACATCAATACGCAAATCGTTCTGGTTAATATCTACCTCAACCTCTTCCACCTCGGGAAGCACAGCAACTGTAACCGTTGAGGTATGAATCCGTCCGCCGGACTCTGTGGCAGGAATACGCTGCACACGGTGCACGCCGCTTTCAAACTTCAGGCGGGAATAAGCACCATCACCTTCAATACTAAAGGAAATTTCTTTATAACCGCCCATGTCAGTAGCATTCTGGTTTAAAACCTCAATCCGCCAGCGACGGGATTCAGCATACATAGAATACATACGGAACAAATCACCGGCAAACAGCGCCGCCTCATCACCGCCAGCACCGCCGCGAATTTCCACAATAACGTTCTTTTCATCATTAGGGTCTTTTGGAAGGAGCAAAATTTTCAACTCGTCAGAAAGGCGCAAAATTGCTTTCTGCCCCTCTCCCACTTCATCTTCCAGCATGGAACGAAATTCTTTATCCTGGGTATCTGTCAAAAGCTCTTTGGCTTCTTCCACCGTTTCTTTTATCTTTTTATATTCCCGGTATTTTTCTACAATGGGTGTAATGTCCGAATGCTCCTTGCAGAGCTTTCGCCAGGTTTCCTGATCGGCAATCACATCAGGGTCGCTGATTTTATCTGCCAAATCGGTAAACCGCTCTTCAATAAATGATAATTTTTCAAACATAATTGGCTCCTTCTATAATAATGAAAACATTTGATGCTGAATATCTTCAATATGGTGCAATGAACGCAACATATTAAAATTCATTAAGGTATGCGTTCATTATACCACAAATTTCCTATTTAAAATCATTAAAGTAATTTGTGGTGCAATGAACGCAACATATTAAAATTTATTAAGGTATGCGTTCATTATACCATATTGACAAAAGCATTGCAAGCGGATATAATACAAAGGAAAAGAAATTCTTGATTTGAAAGGACTGGTTTTTCCATGGAACGGCAAAAACGCGTTGCCGCCATTCACGATATTTCCTGCTTTGGAAAATGCTCGCTGACAGTGGCACTGCCGCTGCTTTCTGCCGCAGGGCTTGAAACCTGCTGTATTCCCACAGCGGTGCTTTCTACCCATACCGGCGGTTTTACCGGCTATACCTATCGGGACCTGACGGATGATATTTTACCGGTTGCCCACCATTGGAACAGCTTAGGTCTTGATTTTGATGCTGTATACACCGGCTTTTTAGGTTCGGAAGAGCAAACGGAAATCATTGCCCGGGTGATAGATACAGTAGCTACGGAAGATACCATGGTTATGGTAGACCCGGTCATGGGGGATGACGGTAAGCTCTACCCCGTTTTTTCACACACCTTTCCGGCTGCCATGCGAAAGCTTTGTGCCCGTGCCCATGTCATTGTTCCAAACATGACAGAAGCTTTTCTGTTGCTTAATGAACCCTATCGCCACGGTCCTTACACAGAAAAGGAAATCAGCCGTATGTTAGACGGGCTCGCCGCCATTTGCACCGGAAAGATTGTATTAACCGGTGTCCATTTTGATGAAACAAGCCTAGGTGCTGCAACCTATGACCCCGAAACCGGTGCAAAAGAGTTCGTGCTCCGCGAGCGTATTAACGGTTTTTATCACGGTACCGGGGATGTATATGCCGGAACACTGCTGGCGGCTTTAATGTGTGGTTTTTCACTTCACGATGCAGCAGCTGCCGCTGCTGATTATACGGTGCTTTCCATTGCAACCACCAAGAAGATGGATAAGGATTTGCGCTACGGCGTAAACTTTGAATATAACCTTCCCACGCTGATGCGTATGCTTGGCAGGAATGAGGAATAACTATGAAAGTGATGATGGCTCTCTCCGGCGGTGTTGACAGTTCTGTTGCCGCCGGTATATTAAAAAACGCAGGCCATACGGTCTGCGGTGCAACCCTGCATCTGGCAGGCACACCGCAACATGATGCGCAGATGGCTGCCGATGCGTTAGGGATTCCCTTCTATGAATTTTTTGAGCAGGAAGCTTTTGAAAAAAAGGTGATCGCCGCCTTCGAAGAAAGCTACAAACGCGGCGAAACCCCAAACCCCTGCATTATCTGTAACCGGCTGATTAAGTTTGGTCTGCTGCTTGATTTGGCCCGAAAGTTAGGTCAAGACTACTTGGCAACCGGGCACTATGCAAAATTAAAGCATGATGCCGCCACCGGCAGAACGCTTTTGATGCGGGCAAAGGACCCTGCAAAAGACCAGACCTATATGCTCTATCTGTTAACGCAGGACCAGCTCGCCCATGCTATGTTCCCTCTGGGGGATTTAACGAAAAAAGAAATTCGCGAAATGGCAAAAGACATGCAACTGCCCAGCGCCAACAAGCCTGACAGCCAGGATATTTGCTTTGTACCGGACGGGGATTATGCCGCCTTTTTGGAAAAACGCAGCGGCACGGCATATCCCAAAGGTAATTTTGTAAACGAAGCCGGCGAGGTGCTGGGGCAGCACCAGGGCATCATCCGTTACACTATCGGTCAACGAAAAGGCTTGGGAATCGCCTTAGGTCAGCCTGCCTTCGTGCTTTCCAAAAATGCCAAAACCAATCAGGTTATCTTAGGAACAGAGGAAAAACTGTTTTCCCGTCGAGTTTTTGCAGACAGGCTCAACTGGATTGCCTGCGAAAAGCCCTCCGGCGGCATGGAGGTCACCGCCAAAACGCGGTATAGCCATAAAGAATCCAAAGCCACCCTGCATCTTTTAGACAATGACCTGGTGTTAGCTGAATTTGCCGAACCGCAACGCGCACCGGCGCCCGGACAGGCAATGGTCTTTTATGACGGTGATGTGGTAGTTGGCGGCGGAACGATTATAAGCGGAGATAAAAACAATGAAGCAATTGATTGACCGTTTGGCTGAAACGCACAGCCTGACACAGGAAGAATGGTATGAACTTCTGACTTGTTACAATAAAAAAACAGCGGCATATGCCGCTGAAAAAGCAAGAAAAACCGCACAGTTGCGGTTTGGAAACAATATTTACATCCGTGGATTAATTGAATTTACAAACATTTGTAAAAACGATTGCTATTATTGCGGCTTACGGGCATCCAATGCAAAATGCCGCCGTTATCGTTTGACGCCTGAGGATATTTTGTCATGCTGCCAAAACGGCTACCGTTTAGGGTTTCGTACCTTTGTTTTGCAAGGCGGTGAAGACCCAGGGTTTTCTGATGAAACCCTTTGCAATGTGGTACAAACGATTAAGCAAGCCTATCCGGACTGCGCTGTTACCCTGTCTGTGGGTGAACGCCCCCGCAGAGTTTATGAAGACTTTAAAAAAGCAGGGGCTGACCGCTATTTATTAAGGCACGAAACAGCTGATGATGACCATTACCGCCAGCTCCATCCCGAAAGTCTGTCCCCGGCAGTTCGCAAACAGTGCATCTACGACTTAAAGGAGCTGGGTTTTCAGGTCGGCACCGGATTTTTAGTAGGATCTCCTTTTCAAAAGGCAGAACACATTTGTGCTGACCTTTTGTTCATTCAGCATCTTATGCCCCAAATGATTGGTATTGGTCCCTTTATTCCCCATCAGGATACCCCCTTTGCCGGTGAGCCGGCAGGGAGTCTGGAGCTTACTTTGTTCCTGATTTCTCTGTTGCGCCTTTTGCATCCTAATGCTTTGATTCCCGCAACAACCGCAATCGGTACCCTGCAGGAAGGCGGGCGTGAACAAGCAATTTTATGCGGTGCAAATGTTGTGATGCCGAATTTATCTCCTTCTGACCATAGAAAGGATTATTCCTTATATAATAACAAACTCACTGACGGTGCAGAAGCTGCCGAGAGCCGCGATGCACTGGATGCACGGCTCAATGCCATCGGCTACCGCACAGTTACGGACAGGGGCGACTATCAAAGCCGCTAGCATACAGCCCCAAGCTCTCTGCAACCATACAGGCAAACCGGCAACGATACAGGTTCCAGCTTCGTTTCCCGGCGCCCATCTCCCCTTTGGTTCGGGTATACATATAAGAAAAATAAGCATAGTCAAAAAATGCCCGCAAGGGCTCAAACGCTTCGAAGGATTCGGGGCGTTTTTCATATTCTGCTTTTAAAACTTCTTCACTCTGGCAAACAGCCTGCCATTGCCATAATCTTTCCCCGCAGGCTGCCGCTTGTTCTTTCATCGTCCGGCTGTTATAATCACGGATTAAGTAAAGCATCTGCATATATAAATTATGGGGCAAGACATTCGGGTTGTTCTTTTTGGGTACATAATGCCTCATCGCTGTTCACCCTTTGGTCGGTAATTTTTTTGAAAACCGTACTTTTCCCGGTCCAGTGCCGCCTGCTCTTTGGTTTTGTAAAACGAGCAAGATTCCCGTCGGCAAATGGTTTCCGTCATAATTGAGCAACCGCCAATGCGGTAGGCAAAACAATCTTTTTTCATACTCACAGGTTGATGTCTCCTTTGCATATTAATATAAGTCTCCCGTTTCCATCGAACAGGCCTTTCGTAGGTGCCGTAAAATTTGTCAATATTTTGGTCATTTAGTGGTTTCATGTCAATATGTTTCTTTTAATTTGTTGTGTTTTGCAACGTTTTATGTCTCTTCTTCCAAAAACTGACACGATTCGTCACTTTGCCTCACCCATAAAAAAATACTCCATAACCCGTTCCGGCGGAATTTTCAAAACGCAGCGGATTGATTCTACTTCACCCAAAGTCATATCAGCATGATTCTTAATCTTACGCCCCAAAGTGCTGGGAGAGATACCAATCATGGGAGCCAGACTGCCAATGGTCAGCCCCTGTTCAATAATTCTGCCTCTTAATTTGTTTGTGTTAACCATAGTAAATCCCTCCTGAATTTCTTGTTGCATTTTGCAACTACAAAAATATTACCATATTCCTCGAATTTTGTCAATAGTTTCCGTGACACTTTTTGCAACATTTTTTTAATTTTTTATTAAAAATTGTTGCATTTTGCAAATCTCTATGTTACAATAAAGGTAACCGCTTGCTAATCCTGATTATCATTCTGTTTAAAGGAGACTTCCACATGAATCAAGTGAATATTGGTCAAAGGATTAAGAAAAAAAGAGAACTACAAAAACTCTCGCTTCAGTCAGTAGCAGATAAATTAGATGTAAACCGCTCCAGCGTTATGCGTTGGGAGAATGGGGAAACCAGCCGTATTAAGCTGCCAATACTTGAGCGACTTGCCCAGATTTTGCAAACCACACCGGAATATTTAATGGGTTATGAAGAGGATGACTTCATTGACTGCGCCAGCCGCAATGCCCTGCCGGAAAGTGTTTGTATGATTCCCGTTTTTGATAAAATCCAATTAACAGATGGCGTGCCAGACTTTCAGAACATTATTGACTACGTAACTGCCGACGCTGAATATCGCCACAACTGTTTTTTCCTCCGCGTGTCTGAAAATTCTATGGCACCGCGGCTAGAGGAAGGTGATTATGTGTTAATCCGTCGTCAGGATACTGTAGAAAACGGTGAAACCGGTTTATTTGTATTGGATACGGCGGGGTATATGATTCGTCTTTTTTACCGGGAAGAACAAATCAAGCTCCATGCCTTTAACCCTTACTTTCCCACCCTGCGTTTTGATGCATCGGAAGCTGCGCAAATAAAGGTCATTGGCAAGGTCATTGAAAGCAGACGGAAATGGTAATTTCTAATTAGAAACATTGCTTAGATATTGGAAAAGAATGGTCTAAAATTTTGTGAAATTGCAAATACTATAGAATAGAAATTTTTTGTTGAAAAAAGCAGATAGAAGTGCTATAATAAATACTGTTAGATATACAAACGGTTTTTCAGTATATTATTTATTCGGGAGGAAGATAAAAATGAGTAATGTTCGTCCAGAGTCTATGGCTCGTATCACAACAAAAGAACTGGCAGATAAATTTATTGCTGAGCAGGTTTCAGAGGTGCAAAAGCAAGTTGGCGATAAAAAGGTTCTGCTGGCATTATCCGGCGGTGTTGACAGCTCTGTTGTAGCTGCACTGTTAATTAAAGCTATCGGCAAGCAACTGATCTGCGTTCATGTAAACCACGGCTTAATGCGTAAAGATGAAAGTGAAGAAGTCATCCGAATCTTCCGTGATGGTTTAGATGCAAATCTTGTTTACGTTGATGCAACTGACAGATTTTTAGACAAGCTGGCAGGCATTTCTGACCCCGAAAAGAAGCGTAAAATCATCGGCGGCGAATTTATTGTTGTTTTTGATGAAGAAGCAAGAAAGCTGACAGATGTTGACTTTTTAGCACAGGGTACCATCTACCCCGATATTTTAGAAAGCGACGGCGTAAAGGCACTCCACAACGTTGGCGGCCTGCCTGAAGACATGAAATTTGAGTTGGTTGAACCCATTAAGCTGTTATATAAAGATGAGGTTAGAGTGGTTGGCAAGGCTCTGGGTCTGCCCTCTTCCATGGTCGACCGTCAACCCTTCCCGGGTCCCGGTCTGGGGGTTCGTTGCTTAGGCGCCATCACCCGTGACAGACTCCACGCTCTTCGGGAAGCAGACGCCATTCTCCGCGAGGAATTTGAAATTTGCGGTCTTTCTAAGAAGGTTTGGCAGTATTTTATTGCTGTGCCTGACATGAAGAGCGTTGGCGTAAAAAATGACAAGCGCTACGAAGGCTGGCCGGCAATCATCCGCGCGGTGAATACCACCGATGCCATGACTGCAACCATCGAAGAAATCCCCTATGAAGTGCTTCACAAAATCACCGCCCGAATCACCAATGAGGTTGAGGGCATCAACCGTGTGCTGCTGGACCTGACACCGAAGCCGGTTGGTACCATTGAGTGGGAATAAAATGAAAAATCACCGAAAGCCTTGATATTACGAGGTTTCGGGGTTTATCTTTTTGGTCTGTGGCATTAAATTGGCATTATGAGATAAAATTTTCTCAATTCTCTGTGTTATTTTGTGATATATTATTTATTTCGGTGTAGTTGATTTTATCAAGTTCAGAAGCGAGCGCCTGCTGCTTGTTCGGATACAGATGTCCGTATATATTCATAGTGGTGTCAACTTTTTCGTGTCCGAGCCGTTCGGATATAAGAAATATGTTATACCCCATTTCAATTAAAAGCGAAGCATGCGAGTGTCGCAGGTCGTGCGTTCGTATTCTTTTTACACCGGCAAGAGCTGAGCAACGTTCTATTTCCTTCTTTATATAACCTTTGGTAAAATAAAACAGTCTGTCCGTTGGTTGAATACCATAAATGCGTGAAATGTAATCCTTTATTTCATTATATAAGAAATCCGGCATAGAAACATCACGAATACTTTTCGGGGTTTTCGGTGTCGAGATTATTTCCTCTCCCTTGACACGAGCAAGGGATTTTGTTATTTTCAGCTTTTTTTCGTC
>JAFWAT010000064.1 GCA_017507525.1 Clostridia bacterium
CATCCTCTTTAAACTGGTCAAAAGCAAACGAAATACTGGGGCTATAGCCAACCACATCCGACTGCTCAAATTCCTCGTCAACATACTGACGACTGTATTCCTTTGAGTTTTTCTTAATAGAAATTTCGCTGAACCCTCTCATGCGATGATACTCGACAGCGCCATCACTGTTAACTACACCAAAAAAAGTCAGCTTATCACTTCTTTTAACAATTCTGTTCATCCTTCACTCCCCTTTTCTGAATAATAGATTAACCGGCAATCCATATCATATCTGTTCGTGCCGTAGCTCCGGTCTGTTACGGCACCGGTTTTTAAAACTTCAAGACGCTGTGCTGTACAGCCTTGATTCATTTCAGGCAACACGCCTCCGGTTTCCAGCCAAACACCAATCTCTTCCAAAAACCTGGTTGCCGATGTTGGGCTTAATTCATGATTTGTGCCCCTGAAAGATAATCGAAAAGAAAACTGCTTCAAACATCCTCCATCCGCATAACGCTCCAGCACCGGATGCGTGCCCAACGCAAAAACACCAACACCGCCATGCTCGGTCCCCAAAAAATCCGCCGTCAGCAAACAATCAAATAAAAGAGGACACGTTTTCAAAAAATCAATCACATACTGTAACATGTTCTGCCTCCTATCGTCTGCCAATCACTTTTCTGTGGGAAAGCCCGCTGCCTTGTTTTCTGTTGTCCCGTATTTCCGTAACGGTAAACCAGGTCACGCCGCCGTCATGACTGATTTCATCACCGCACAAAACCGGTACGCTTTCCCTTTCCGGAATTCGCACAATCAGTTGTCCCCCATGAAAAAAGCCGCTGTTATCTGAAGAAATTGCATTAATTACCGTGCAAAAAACGCCACTTGCTGACAGTTGCTCATAAGTGTTTGCTTCACGATTTAAGGCACGGATCAAAAGGCTGTCCTCCGCTTTCATAACCGTCGCCCCCTGAAAAGCACACCGTCGCTGCCTAAATATTGCCTGACAATCTGCCTGATTTCACAGCTTTCATAATCACTGTCATATGTCACGTCATAACCATCCAAACTTTCCCGGCTGATGCCTGACCGCCTGTCTTCATCATAGAGTCGGTCACAAAGCTCACACATGAGCCGCTGTGTTTTTTCCGCATCCAGCGCCGTTTCTTTCGTCCGAATCATACTATCAAGCAAAATCCCTGCACGGTATACATATTGTTCAAAAACCGCCTGCGGCACTTTGTTGCCGCCATAGTTTTGCGTATAAAATTCATAATTCAAACGCATCATTTTCATTCCCCCTCACCGCTCCGGGGCAACTGCCCCGGAGCTATGTAATAGCAAAGCTTAACCGTTAGTTACAAGCTTTGCAATGGGAATCGCCTTCGGGTCAAAGGCAATAGACCAATTCGCCGATGCACCCAACTGTTCATCTGTCGGGCTGTTTGTCCAACCGGAAGAAGGTGCCGTAAAGGAAAAACCGTTGGGATGAATGGTTTCTCTGATTCTGGTATATAAGGTATCCTGACCGCCGTTTTTCGCCGGATCACGGTATACCTCTGCCGGCACTTCTACACGTCCCTTCGCGGTACGAATTGCACCTTCACCTAAAAGATAGGTGGTATAGCTTGTTAAACCGGTAGAAGAGTCGTTTTCAACCGGAACGCCGTCATCAATAATAACAGTATAGCCATTGACAGAAGCTAAAGATGTGGGTCTTTGAATGCCATTGGCATCTGTATACTTCCAGAATTCTAACAGCTGCTGATTTTCTAAGGATTTTGCCACATTAGAGTGCATAATTGCCAGAGAAAACAGGTTTTTATTGTCGCCCATTGCCTGGGTTGCCAAATCATTTAAATCCGTCGCCCCAATCAAATACGGTGTCTCTGTGGCAGATGCTAAATTCACAGCGTGATTATCCTTCCATTTTTTTGCATTGCCGGAAGAACCCGAAATACCGAAAATAGCGTTTAATACAGAAAGCAGCGCCTTCTGTCTCTGCTTTGCCCAATATTTACCGATGGTAGACGCAATATGACTCATAGGATCTGCACCGGAAAGCTCCGAAGCAAAATTGCGGGCAGTAAACCCCTTCCCGCGACCATATACCACACCGGTCTGGCTGCCACCGGTAGGTTCTGCTGCAGAAATGTCTGTCGCACCATCATAGTTGTCCGGCTCACCCTCTAAAACACTGTAAAACGGCACAGTGTATAAGCATCCGTCTGTTTGAATACGAGCTTCAATTAAGCTATCCTCCACCAAAGCACCACAATCCATCATTGCAGCCTTTGTCGCATCCGGTGCAGATTCCCAACTCTGCACAAAAACCTCCTGATCAAAGGGAAAATTTAAATACGTTGCCATAAGTTTTTACCTCCTGAAAATTTTAAAAATTTTTGATACAATTCCGGCTGTTCTTTTTTTAGTTTCAGCTTTTCCATGTATCCCAGTTTCTGAAATTCTTCCTGCGTCATAACCGCTGCATCACCTGTAGGGCGCATAAACTGAACGTTGTCCTCGCCCGATTCAAACAGATATCCGCTTTCTTGCTTAAGCTTTCTTACCTGCTCGTCAAGCCCTACAAGCTGCCCTTCTTCCAAGGTAATGCCCTCCATGTTTAAAAGTGCCCGAACTGCAACTAAGTTTCTGGCCTTTTCCTTCATCAAGGCATTCTCAACCGCATGCTGCAGATGAATTTCCTCTTCTCTTTGCTTTGCCGCAGCCATGTCCTTTTCATACTGCTCCCGAAGTCCTGAAAGGGCATGCGAAAGGGTTAGGTTTTCCTGCTCAAACCGTTCTGTACCGACTTTTGCACGTTCCATCTCCTCAACCTTTTCCCTCAGCATTTTAAGCTCTTCGCCTCGCTGATTAAATTCAGCTTTAGGAACAAACCGTTTGCCCAACTCTTCCTTAAACCTTACAAGGCTCTCCTCTGTTACGGCATCGCCATAAAGTTTTTTTAAGATATCTTCCATATCTTCTCCTTTCTTTGCGCCATCCTTTTATGGTAGCCAGTCCTACCCGGCGCCGTCCATTTTTATTCCGCCGACCTCAGGCGGTAATGCTTTTGCAGTCACCACGGCGGCACGATGACATGCCGGACCTGTTTAACGTCTGTGTTCCAAAGACAAATCATCCTCTTCTTCCTCTTTCCCAAGGTTCGGCAGATTTTTCTTTGCCTGTTCTTCTGTTTCACCCAGGTACCAGCTTCTAAGTTCCCAACGATTCAAAATGCCCTGCTGTACCAATTGCTCACGCTCTGTAAACTGCTTCTCTCTGTCGGTCATGATACTGTCATCAAAATCAAAAATCACTTCATATTGTCCGGCAGGCAGCAAGGAGAAAACAGAAGCAATCATATCAAGTCCATCCACCAGCTGCTCCAGTGCAACCTGCAAAGACTTCTGAATGTCTGCAACCGTCGCATAAGAACGCTGCCGTAATAGTTTAAGCTCCGTTGCAGTTCTTGCATTATTGTTGATGTTTGAAAGTGTACCTCTGGCAAGTCCGCAAAGATCCTCAATACGAATCAACAGTTCATTTAATCCGTCAAGATAAGAGCGATCACGCAAGGGCGGCGCAAAAACGCTGTATAAGTCGCTGCCACCGGCATCCACATCAAGGGCTCTGAATAATCGCCGGTTTAACGCCGGCATTTTCATATCGCCGTTTTCCAAAAGCAGTGCATCCACACTGGCATCAACTGCCAACTCACCGCCTTCATATTCCCAAAGCAACCGCGAAAACTGCTTATCTGCCTCCCGAATCAGTTCCACACATCGTGAATATACCGAAACGCCCAAGGGCGAGCGAGGGTCAATTGTGTTTGCCATGGGTAATTTAAAGTACGAAAACAAAGGTTTCACCGCACCCTCAATGGTAACAGAAGCCGCCAAATCCCCCCACTCCGGAACATCAGAGAGCGAAATTTCTTTTCCTAACCCTAAAAATCCGCCACCGGAAAAAGCAAGGTTCCGAACCGTAACACCCCGGCTGTCCAGTGTGTGCTCTTCCAGTCTTGTAAAATACTTTCCGTCTCGCTTGAGCCTTTCTGCAAATACGGCAGAAACCACCCTGCCACGGCTGTCCGTTTTTAGGGGAAAGAACCGTTCCACAGGCACGTATTCCACCGCCAGCCGTCTTTGATCCAGATAGGGCTTAAACACCAACCCTCCGCTTGCGCAGGCATGCTCCACACACCGCCTGATATCAAACATAACATCCTGATATACTTGTTTATTCAGGCATTCTGCACGCCGGCTTCCGGTCACGCTCGACTGAAAGTCAAGGGTTGCCTGGCAGGCAAGCTCATTGGCAATCGCCGCTGCCAAATTCATGCTTTTAACATCCTCGCTTTTCCAGGGAGCCTGATTTCGATATAGCTTGTCCCATAAATTCATGGCGCTGTTCATTTCCGGAGAAATCAGCACCTCTCTTCCCAACACATGCTCAATACTTTTAACCAGTAGCAGATTCCCTGCCTCCAGTCCTGTCATTTTCCTCTCCTCCTCCAAACTTCTTCCAAGGCATACCGCACCGCATCAATGGAATGATTGTTGCAGTCAGGATACCCGCTTACGACCTCGCCTGTTTCCGTCGTTTCAAATTCATACTCCAAAAACTCATTGGCAGCATACGGACACCGTTTAGGGTCAATAATAATGTCCGAAAGTGACGAAAGCCATTTCATGGAATATTCCACACTTCCCGGTCCTTTTTTCGCCCGACGGACCGAAAATCCCATTTCCCTCAAATCTGCAATGGACTTAGGACCCTCGCCGCCTGAGTCAGCAACAATTTTGTCCCGCTGACCAATTCCACGCTCCCGCAGCATCAGGCCAATCTCCCGATTGGGCAGCTTATTACCGGAAAGCTCATCAAAAATATAAAGCCTTTTTTCCGCCGGCAAATAACTCATGCGATGAAACCGAAAGGGATCCGGATACCATCCCCAGTCAATTCCGTTATAAACTCTGTCAAAGCCGGCAATCTCATCATCCGTAATCTCCCGCAACGTAAGGTTTGCAAACACACACCCGCCTTCGCCGTTGGCAACACCGCCATATTCGTGCTCATACGCAGCAGGATTCACCTGTTTTAAGTGTTCTGCCTCTTCTAAAAAAACCTTTCCCAGCCACTCCGGTGGCACCTCCAGATAGGTACTTTTTTTAACCAGTCTTGTTTCTTTCGGCACCTGCACATATTGGTTAGCCCAACTTCCTGAAGTTTTCGGCGGATTAAAGGATTTAAAAATATACGCCACATCGCCGCCACGAATGACCGATTGCTCAATGCTTCTGATTTCCTCTTCTCCGCAAAATTGGTCAAGCTCCTCAAACCATAAGATGCCAATATATCCAAAAGGCACCTTAATAGATTTTAACTTCGCCGGATCATCTGCACCACGAAAATACATTTTTTGTCCTGTTGGCTTATAAATAATTTCCATAGGATTCACCCGACAGTCAAAATCCTCCTCAAGCCCCAGTTCAGAAATGGCCCATTTCATCTGGGCATACACGCTGTCACGCAGCGTATCCTTAACCCGTCGGCACAACACCGCATGCAGCTGGGGATTTGACAAAATCAAATCTACCACCACCAAACTGATAAAAGTAGATTTCGCACTGCCTCGGCCGCCGTATAATACATACTCCGTATGAGCCTTTCTTTTAATGTCTCTCCATACCTCTAAATAAGGCTCTGCAATCATCTTTGCCGGCATCTCAAAGGAACGTTTTTCCCCGGTCTTTAATGACTCTACCAAATGCCGCACTTCTTTAATGGAGTTTAGGTCCCCGCCTTTTGCCTTATCCACCAAGGCTTTTGCAATCGCTTTAGCATTATCCGCTTCCCCCACATCATGTGCCTCCTGCGTTGCATTGGCAGGCTCCTCCAAAAGAATCTGCACATATCGGGCCATAGTGCCGCTTATGTCTTCCACATCTTCACCCCCTCACGTGTCTCTATCCTAGCATAAAAAAATTTCCCAAAATGCAAATTGTGAAATTTGTATTTTGCTGTACAAAATCCGCCATTTGTCAAGCAAAAAAATTAAATTTACGCCGCATCTTGACAAATCCTTAAATATCCGATATAATAATAAAAAAATAAATATCGGGGAGCTATTAGCTGAGAGGAAACCTTGTTTCGACCCGTAACCTGATTTGGGTAATGCCAACGTAGGGAATATTTCACATTGTATTTTTGCGGAAACATTCCTTATGGTTTGTTTCCGTTTTTTATTGGTATATTTAGGTGTGGAAAGCCACCAGTTTACTGGTGGTCTTGACCGAAAAAGGAGGATTTTACATGAAAACAAAAAAATTAGTCATCTCTGCCATGCTCATTGCCATCGCAACTGTTTTATCCATTTTCCAGCCCTTCCAGTTGCCCTTTGGCGGCGGCATCACCATTGCATCCATGATGCCCATTGTCATCATTGCTTTTTGTTACGGCACAAAATGGGGATTGTTCTCCGCTTTCATTTTCAGCCTGCTACAACTGTTTTTAGGCGCTAAAACCGTCTCTGCCTTTTTCCTGCCCGGAGAAGACCAAATGGTCTTTTGGAAGGCAGTTGTAGTTTGCTTTTTAGACTACATTGCCGCATACACTGTTCTGGGCTTCGGCGGTATTGTAAAAAACAAAATAAAAAATGACCTCACCGCCATCACTCTCGGCTCGGTCATTGCTCTTTTGCTCAGATACATAATACATATTATTTCCGGTGCATTTTTCTTCGGCACATGGGCAGAATGGTTCTTCACGCAGGAAGGCTTTTATGCCATTGGCGCTAACATTATGGAAGCCTTCTCCGGCAGTGCCCTTGCATGGGTGTATTCCATTTTCTATAACGGAACCTACATGCTGCCCGAAATCATCATTACTGCCATTTTAACCCCAATCATATACAAGGCATTATCTGCCTCCGGCGCCCTGCAAAATGGCAAATAAGGCAAGATTTTCCTTGACAATTTGACCATAAGGTACTATAATATTCTTAGTTTAGTTGAGTTAAGAAAATATAGAAACGAGGTCAAAATATGTCAGCAACAGCTTCCACTGCATCCGCACCGATAGGCTTTCTAAGCGTAATCATATCCATCTTGCCGATTCTTCTGATTCTGGCGATCATTGCACTTATCATCGTTTGCTTTTTGGTGTTTCGCAAAAAGAACACATCTCCTGCCTTTGAGCCAACCGCAGAGTTCCCCCACAAAACCGTTGTGTATATTGACGGCATGAGTTGCGAGCATTGCTCTTCCCGGGTTCAGGCTGCCTTTAGCGAAAAAGGCTATAAAATCAAGGTAAATTTAGAACAAAAAAATGCTGAGATTCTCTCTAAGGAACCCTTAAATCAGGCAGAAGCTTCCACCACCGTGCAAGACCTTGGATTCACCCCCGTTCAGATTTCAGTTATACAGTAAATAGACAATCAACAGAAACTGAATTTAAAGCGTATAATATTGCAGATTAAAATAGAAAAAGAGGCTGTCTCTCGAAACAGATTTGTATACAAAAATCCAATCTTGTAGGGCGATTCATGAATGACCCCTCAAGAGGAATACTTATACACGGTCTGTTTACTCAGAGAGACAGCCTCTTTTTCTGTTTTTATCACTTTTTATAGCATTAAAGCCGCCTAAAAGTTAAACAACACGCTGCCATCCGGCTTTTTCTCCGCCGTAAAATGGCAAAACGGATAATGCGCACAACCTAAAAACGCACCGTTTTCACCACGCTTTTCAATCAAAACCCCACCGCATTGCGGGCAAATCCCACGGGCAACCATTCCCGTTTTATCAGGCTGCAAAAACTCATCATATAAGTTTTTTCTTTCTGCAAGACTCCGCTTAAAATCCTCCACCGCCGCAATCCGCTGTCTGCCGGTGCAATACAAAACCCCGTCTTCTGACGTATCAACAGAAAACATACAGCTCAGGCAATCATGTTCAAAATCTGCATAGGGTCTTCCCCCATATACCCGCATCTGAATTGGGCAATCCAAAACGCGCCGACGCTGCTCTTTATGTGTGACAAAAAGCCGATCTGCTGCCTTCAAAAACCATCCAAACACCTTATGTGCATACACATTATAAAGCCAATCCTTCTGAGCATAGCCCTCCACAAGCTGCTCACGCAAGCCATCGCCGGAATCTATCGTAACAGACAAGGCAGAAACCGCACCATTTATCAGCCTGTCTGCCATTTCCTCATCGGGATTCACCGCCACTACCAAAGCCTTTCCGCAGGACATAAGACGAAGCACACCATTTTCCATATGGACACTGTCTACCGAAATCCGCTTAGCTTCTGACAGTAAAACGGGTTCTTTGTCTGAATAGAAAGATAGCGAAAGCTCCGGCAACACAAATGTTCCTGCCGCTGAAATAACCGCTGCCGCCTGCTGTAACATACCTTCCCACACCCCTAGTCTAACATACTTAAAAATTCCTCAATTGTCAAAACCGGAACGCCCAACACCTGCGCCTTATCCAACTTGCTGCCGGCATCTTCTCCCGCAACAACATAATCTGTTTTTTTCGATACACTGCCTGCAACCGAGCCACCGTTTTTCTCTACCAGCTCCGTCACCTCATTACGAGACAGTTCTTCAAATCTGCCGGTAATTACAAATTTTTTCCCCGAAAGCTTCTCTGTTGCATCGTCAGCTTCATGATGCTCCATGTTAACACCGGCAAGTTTCAACTTATCAATCAACTCACGATTATGGGAATTTTGAAAATATTCAAACACATAAGACGCTGTCTTATCTCCAATTTCATGAATCGCCTTCAAACTCTCTTCCGTTTGCTCCATAAGCTTGTCCATGCTGCCAAAGGCTTTGGCAAGAAGCATAGATGACCGCTGCCCGTTTAGCCGAATCCCCAAAGCATATAACACTCTGGCTAAATCCCGCTCTTTTGAAGCCTCAATGCTAGAGAGCAAATTTTCAGCCGATTTTTCGCCAAAGCGCTCCAGCGTCACAAGCTGTTCCTTTGTCAAATCATATAAGTCCGCCGCAGAATGAAGCAGTCCTGCCTCTGTCAGCTGCTCCACCACAGCAGGACCCAAGCCCTCAATATCCATAGCATCCCGGGATGCAAAATGCTCTAAATTCCGTTGCATCTGGGCAGGGCAGTTCGAACCGGTACAGCGATGCACCGCTTCACCCTCTGCCCGCTCAATCTTCTCACCGCACTCAGGGCAAAATTCCGGCATTACAAACCGCTGTTCTGCACCGGTTCTTTCTTCTTTTGCCACTTCCACAATTTCCGGAATAATATCACCGGCTTTACGAACAAAAACCGTGTCACCAATCATAATATCTTTTTCCTGAATATAATCCATGTTGTGCAGAGTTGCCCTTCGAACCGTAGAGCCTGCCACCTGCACCGCCTCCAGCACAGCATTGGGCGTAATCGCGCCGGTTCTGCCCACCTGCAGCACAATGTCTACAAGCTTGGTTTTCTTAGTTTCCGCCGGAAATTTATAGGCAACAGTCCATCTGGGGCATTTGCTGGTAGAGCCTAACATTTCGCGCTGCTCCAAATTATCAACTTTTAAGACTGCACCGTCAATATCAAAGCTTAAGCTGTCCCGTTCCTGACCAATTTCCATAACACGCAAAAAGGCTTCTTCCGCACTGGCATACACGCCTTTATCCGGCACAGTTTTAAATCCCATATCTGCAAGATACAAAAGCCCCTCATGATGACTGTTAAACGTTTTGCCCTCACAGCGCTGAATATTAAAAACAAAAATATCCAGCCGCCTTTTCGCCGCAATCGAAGAATCAAGCTGCCTGAGGCTTCCTGCCGCCGCATTTCGTGGATTGGCAAATAAGGGCTCCCCTTTTTTTTCACGCTCTGCATTAAGCATTTCAAAATCCTTTTTTGAGATGAAAACCTCACCTCTGACCTCTAAATACGGCACAGGCTCTTTGAGTTTTAGCGGAATCGAGTGAATGGTTTTTAAATTTTGAGTCACATCCTCGCCTGTTCTACCATCCCCACGGGTAGAACCGCGTAAAAATACACCATTTTCATATTCAAGGGAAACCGAAAGGCCATCAATTTTATATTCCACACTGTATGCATAAGGTGCATCCAGTGCCGCTTTCACTCTGGCATCAAATTCCATAACCTCTTCA
>JAFWAT010000065.1 GCA_017507525.1 Clostridia bacterium
TGAAAACAAACACCTCATCAGTCTCGCTATGCTCGACAGCTTCCCCTCAAGGGGAAGCCTGCAAAAAGGCAACCCATTTATGGGTAGCAAGTAACAATTGCATGGCTGGCAGGCCAATAAAAAAGCGCTTATGTAGCGCAGTAGTATTAGGGCTATGCCCGAAAATGAAAAACCACCCGCTATGCGGGTGGATATTTATTCACTATTACCTCTTCACTATTCACTAAACATATTTTTGTACGGATTTTTGAGGTAATAAGTAATAGTGAAGAGGGAAGAAGTTAATGTAGCTTTGCTTGGGCAAAGCTTATTTTTATATGCATTTATTATGAACGTGAAAGCCAGATAAACGACTTGTTTCGACAAGTCGTTTTTTCATCGATATAAATCTTTTGCGAGATTTTTGATATGACATAAATGAATTGATATGTTTCCTTAGGGCAACGAGAGTTATATCATATCGTGTTTGGGCAAAGTAAATTGCAGTTGGTCGCGGGGAGACAAACAAAAAATCTGTCGAAAGATTTGCAAATAAAATGAAAAAACAAAAAATATTTTGAAGTTTCCACTTAAAACAGAATATTCTTTCGCGTTTTGCGGGAACTCTTTACTTTTTTTCGTAATTTTTGTATAATTAGGAATAATTGGGGGTGTAGTGATGGACCTTATTGATTATAGAATTCTGACCTGCCTGAAGGAAAATTCAAGAGAAAACGCCACAAATATCGGAGCAAAAATTAACTTGTCCACATCGGCTGTCATCGAAAGAATTAAAAAGCTTGAAAGTTCAGGTTTGATAGAAGGCTATACAACAATTATTAATCAAAGTGCTTTAGGGCGCGAGATTATGGCATTTATCTATGTGAGCCTTGAGCACCCGAAGTATAATGAGGGGTTCGTGCATCTTGTGAAGGAGAACACTTCCATCGCCGAATGTCATTATATTGCCGGTGACTTTGATTTTATTTTAAAGGTTATCACGCAAACAGGAAAGTCCCTAGAGGAAGTTTTAAACTATATTAAGGCGATTCAAGGGGTATCACTAACCCGAACTTCGGTTGTGCTCTCAACTAATAAATGTGAAGTTTGTCTTCTTCCGGATATGAAGATAGAGTAGAATAATTAAAGGGGTATTTCAAGTGGAACTTATCAAAACAATCAATACTGCTGTAAATGGTGTGGTGTGGGGTCCGATTATGTTGACCTTGCTGATTGGAGCGGGGTTATACCTTTCCATCAAAACCAAATTTCTTCAGTTTGGAAAATTTGGCTATATGCTGAAAAACACCATACTGGGGTTGTTTTCAAAAAATCAACATCAAAAGGATGCATCCGGCGTGAGCCCCTTTCAGGCAGTTGCCACAGCCATGGCAGGCACCATTGGTACGGGGAGCATTGCCGGTCTTGCTACGGCCATAGTTTCCGGCGGTCCCGGTGCGGTTTTCTGGATGTGGATCAGTGCTCTCCTGGGCATGGTAACGAAATATTCGGAAATTGTACTTTCTCTTAAATACCGTGAGAAGAATGAGACCGGTCAATGGGTCGGAGGCCCGATGTATTACATCAAAAACGGTCTTAACTTAAAGTGGCTTGCCGCCGCATTTGCAATTTTTGCCATGCTCGCCTGCCTGGGAACGGGCAACGCCACACAGTCTAATTCTATTGCCGTTGCTCTGGAAAGCACCGTGGGCGTCAACCCGTATATTACCGGGATTGTTCTGACGGTCATTGCAGCTGCCGTTATTCTCGGCGGTATGCGCAGAATTGCATCAGTTAATGAGAAGCTTGTTCCGTTTATGGCTGTTTCTTATGTTGCCTGCGCTGTGTTGGCACTGCTATTTAATATTAAACAGGTTCCGGCAGCGTTTGCCTTGATTTTCAGGGAAGCATTTAACTTTAAAGCCGCAGCCGGTGGTGCAGCAGGCTACGGAATTATGCTTGCTATTCATTATGGCTTTTCAAGAGGTATATTTTCCAATGAAGCAGGTCTTGGAAGTGCTCCCATTGCGCATGCTGCATCCAGCACCAAAAGCCCGGTTCAGCAAGGGCTATGGGGCATGTTTGAAGTGTTCTTTACCACCATTATTATATGCACCCTGTCTGCCCTTGTTATCCTGACTTCTGGAATCTGGGAGACGGGAACGGTTCAGGGTTCTGCTTTGAGCATTGCATCCTTTAATGCTATTTTCCCAGGGGTTGGAGGCGTTATCGTAACCCTGGCAACGGTTTTCTTTGCCTTGTCGACTATTCTCGGTTGGGCTTACTACGGCGAAGTGAGTATGGAGTATTTATCTCATAACTCAAAAACAGCAGTTTTGATTTATAGAATTTTATATATTCTCTTTGTTTTTGTTGGTGCAGTGGGAAATCTTGATTTAATATGGAGTATCTCCGAGACGATGAATGGATTAATGGCAATCCCTAATCTTATTGGTATTATAGGACTGAGCAAGGTCATAAAAACAACAACAAAGGACCACTTTGACAGATTAAGATAAATGTTGCTGTAAAAGTAAATTCTTGATAACAAAAAGAATTGTTTTGTAGGCGTAATTTATATTGCAGCGTAATCATAAATAGCAAAATCAATCGATGACAAGGGCGTTATCAAATTATGAAAATTTGTTATTATTTCGTTCGCACATGAAAGCCATGAAAAAAACCACCCAATCGGTGGCCTTTTTTCGTGGAATGAGGGTTTATTCCACATTACGTCTGGATTTGGGAAATGGAATATGAACAGTCATATAAATAGTGCTTGCGTTTGCAGAATGAATATGATACAATACAACTAAGAGGTGAGCCATATGGAAACAAGAGTGGCTGTCATCAGCATTTTAGTGGAGCAACCGGAATCTGTAAGCCGATTAAATGAACTGCTTCACGCATACGGTGAATACATCATTGGCCGCATGGGCATTCCCTACAAAGCAAAAAATATTAATATTATCAGCGTTGCTATAGATGCACCGCAGGATAAAATTAACGCCTTAACCGGCGCATTAGGTAAGCTCTGCGGCGTTACCGCCAAAGCGGCTTACTCCAAAGCATAAATTACAAAAAATCCCCCTGACGCCGAAACGTTTGTTAAGGCGAAAGATGCGGATTGTGGAGAGCTTTTGCCACATTCTTTGCGATAGCGGGGGATGTGGCTTTTTTATAGAAAGGAAGATGTATATGGCAAAATACAATCCGAAGTCGAAAGTGGCTGAAGAATTTATCAGCCATGAGGAAATTTTAGACACCCTCTCTTATGCAGAAGAAAACAAAAATAATATAGAGTTGATTGACAGCCTGCTTGAAAAGGCGCGCCCCAAAAAGACGGAAACCGGCTACACATGCTCCGGGCTGACACACCGGGAGGCTTCTGTGCTTCTTGCCTGTGAAATTCCTGAAAAGGTTGAAAAAATGTATGAAATCGCAGAAGAAATCAAACAGGCGTTTTACGGCAATCGGATTGTTATGTTTGCACCCTTGTACCTTTCCAACTACTGCGTAAACGGATGCGTATACTGCCCCTACCACGCCAAAAACAAAACCATCCCCAGAAAGAAGCTGACTCAGGAAGAGGTTCGTGCTGAGGTTATTGCCCTGCAGGATATGGGCCACAAGCGCCTTGCCATTGAGGCGGGAGAGGACCCGGTGAATAACCCCATTGAATATATTTTAGACTGCATTAAAACCATTTACAGCGTGCACCATAAAAACGGTGACATTCGCCGTGTGAACGTGAACATTGCGGCAACCACGGTAGAAAATTACCGCAAGTTAAAAGAAGCTGGTATCGGTACATACATTCTGTTTCAGGAAACCTATCATAAGGAAAGCTATGAGCATCTGCATCCTACCGGACCGAAGCATAATTACGCTTATCACACCGAGGCAATGGACCGCGCCATGGAGGGCGGCATTGACGATGTGGGTCTGGGCGTGCTGTTTGGCCTGGAGCTTTATAAATATGAATTTGCGGGCCTCTTGATGCATGCCGAGCACTTAGAAGCAGTTCATGGCGTGGGTCCCCACACCATCAGCGTGCCCCGATTAAAGCGGGCAGATGATATTGACCCCGAGAGCTTTGACAACGGCATTTCAGACGAAATCTTTACAAAAATTATTGCCTGCATCCGCATGGCTGTGCCTTATACCGGCATGATTATTTCTACCCGTGAGTCAGAAAAAGTGAGAAAGCGTGCCTTAGAGGTGGGCATTTCTCAAATCAGCGGTGCGTCCCGCACCTCGGTAGGCGGTTACACAGAAGAAGAACGCCCCCACGATACGGAGCAGTTTGACGTATCTGACCAGAGAACCTTAGACGAGGTTGTGCGCTGGCTGATGGAGATGGACTTTATTCCCTCCTTTTGCACGGCGTGCTACCGTGAAGGCAGAACCGGCGACCGGTTTATGAGCCTTTGCAAAACCGGGCAGATTGCCAACTGCTGTCACCCCAACGCTTTAATGACCCTGTCTGAGTTCTTAGAGGACTATGCAACAGAGGAAACGAAAAAGGTTGGCTATGCCATGATTGAAAAAGAGCTTTTAAAGGTGCCGAAAGAAAAGGTGAGAGACATCGCACGGCAAAACATTGAGGACATTAAAAGCTCAAATAGACGCGATTTTAGGTTTTAACATTTTAGGGGGGAGGGAAACGCCCTCCCTTTTTGTATAACGAAAACCACGCGATAGTCGCGTGGTTCAAAAGAGGCTATTGCCGATGAACAGATAACAAAGTAGAATTTGCAAAAAAGTATATTATTTTGAAAAGTTGTGGTAAAGCATAAACAATGTGTCGGCAAGCCTTCCCCTTGAGGGGAAGGTGGGTTTTGCAAAGCAAAACTCGGATGAGGTGGAAAAATAATAGCAATAACGTGTGAAAACAAACA
>JAFWAT010000066.1 GCA_017507525.1 Clostridia bacterium
CCAAAAGCGTCTATCAGGAATTGGAAAGTCGCAATGTGCCCTACCATGATTTAACCTGTCATTTCGTCAAAAAAATTCATACCCTGGTCAGCACACATCACGAGGAGGACTGCCAGATTATCATTATTGGTGATAGTCGGCATCCCGAAGTCATCGGCATCAATGGCTGGTGTGAAAATTCTGCTGTAATTATTGAAAATTTAGAGCAGGCAGAATCCTTTTTGCCACCTGAAAAAAAGGTCTGTATTGTAGCACAAACGACCTTTAATAAAAATATTTACAAAAAAATAATATTTTTTTAAAAAAAACTTGCCAAAACACAGTAATATTTGATACAATATGTAATGCGACTGAAGAGAGACAAGCTGAATCACAAATGCTTGCAGGTGAAGTTGACGTAATGGTAGTCTTAGGTGGGCAAAACAGTTCTAACACCCAAAAGCTCTACCAGATTTGCAAAGGCGTCTGCCCTGAGGCATACTGTGCCGAGTCAATCGAGGCATTAGGTGACCTTGAGCGGTTTCGAAACAAGCGCGTTGGAATTACTGCAGGTGCATCAACACCGGCAGTTATAATTAAGGAGGCTATCAACAAGATGGAAAACCAAGACAAAGACTTTGCAACACTCTTAGAAGAATCTCTGAAAGCAATCAACACAGGAGACGTTGTAACCGGCACTGTAATTGAAGTAGGTCCCACAGAAGTGGTTGTGGACTTAGGCGTTAAACAGGACGGTGTAATCCCCGCTTCTGAGATTTCAGACGATCCCAGCCTGACACCGGAAGATATCGTTAAGGTTGGAGACGAAATTCAAGGATATGTTGTCCGTGTTAATGACGTAGAAGGCAAAATCACCCTTTCTAAAAAGCGGCTTGATTCCTTTAAAACATGGGATGCAATCGAAGCTGCTTGCGAAAACGGCGATATTCTGGAAGGGAAAGTTAATGGCGTTGTTAACGGCGGTATTATAATTACATATAAGAGCTTCCGTGTATTCGTTCCTGCATCTCTTGCAAACGACCGTTATCTCACTGATTTAAACGAACTTGTTGGCAAGGTTGTTCCCTTTAAGGTGCTGGAGCTCAACAAGAGCAGAAAACGGATTGTCGGCAACATCAAGACAGTTTTAGTAGCTCAAAAGCAGGAGCTTGAAAAAGCATTCTGGGAAGCTGCAGAAGTTGGCAAAAAATACACCGGTATTGTAAAATCTCTCACAAGCTTCGGTGCGTTCGTTGATATCGGCGGCGTAGACGGTTTAGTTCACATTTCTGAGCTGAGCTGGTCCAGAATCAAGCATCCTTCTGATGTTGTAAGCGTTGGCGACAGCATCGAAGTATATATTAAAGACATTGCAGAAGACAGCAAAAAGATTTCTTTAGGCTACAAAAATCCTTTAGAAAATCCCTGGGAAATTGCTAAATCCAAATTAAATGTTGGCGATGTTGTTTCCGCTAAAATCGTTCGCATGCTGCCTTTTGGTGCATTTGCTGAAATCATGCCCACCGTTGACGGTCTGATTCACATTTCTCAGATTGCTAACAAGCGCATCGGCAAACCGCAGGATGAGCTCTCCATCGGCCAGGAGGTTGACGTTAAAATCGTTGATATTGATTGGGAGAACAAGAAAATTGCTCTTTCCATTCGTGCTCTTCTCCCTGTTGAAGAACCTGTTGTAGAAGAAGCACCTGCAGAAGCCGCTGAAGAAATGACTTCTTACACAGAAGAAGTTTCTGATACCATCGGCGATGCTTTAGGTGTTGAAACCGAAGAAGCTGCTACAGAAGAATAAAAAAGTTTTAAAGGCTGCTGATTTTAAAGAAATCGGCAGTCTTTTTTCTTGCTTTTTTACAAAAATTTTGATATACTGATAACAATGTAATTTTAAAAATAAGGAATGATGTAAATGCTGACTAAAGAATGGGCTGCACTGAAAAACGGCAGCGATATCCGCGGCGTGGGAAGCGAAGGCATTCCCGGCGCTGATATTAACCTAACCGACCCCGTCGTTGAGGCAATTGCAAAAGGCTTTATTGCCTTTCTGCAGGAAAAATATCAGGTAAAGGCAGAGGAAATTACCATTGCCATCGGTCATGACAGCCGTGTTTCGGCGGTGCGCATTAAAAATGCCTGCCTCCGTGCCATTACGGCAACCGGTGCTTCTGTCTATGATTTTTCTCTCTGTACCACCCCGGCTATGTTTATGAGCACCATTGATACAGAGCTTGGCATTTTTGCTTCCATTATGCTGACTGCCAGCCACCTGCCCTTTAACCGCAACGGTCTTAAGTTCTTTACCCGTGAAGGGGGCTTAGAGGGTGCTGATATCACCGAGATTTTAACATACGCACAAGATGGTTACACCTTCAATGCCGAAAAAGCAGGCGAAGTGAAAACCTTTGATTACTTATCCCGCTATGCCAATCAGATTGCTGACATCATTAAAAAAGGAACTGGTCTTGAAAAGCCTTTTACAGGCATGAAAATTGCTGTAGATGCCGGCAACGGTGCAGGCGGCTTTTATGCTGAAAAGGTTTTGGCTCCTCTGGGCGCTGATGTTTCCGGCAGCTGTTTCTTAGAGCCTGACGGCTCCTTCCCCAACCATATTCCCAACCCGGAGGATAAAGACGCAATGCACGCTATTTCTCAAGCTGTGCTGTCCTCCAAATCTGATTTGGGCGTTATTTTTGATACCGACGTTGACCGTGCAGCTATTGTTGACGATGCCGGCGGCGAAATCAATAAAAACCGCTTAATTGCCCTGATTTCTGCTGTTCTTCTGGAGGAGAAAAAAGGCACCATCGTAACTGACTCTGTCACTTCCACCGGTCTTGCCGAATTTATTCGTAATGATTTAGGCGGCGTGCATCACAGATTCAAGCGTGGCTACAAAAACGTTATTAACGAAGCAAAGCGTTTAAATAAAGAGGGCGCATATTGTCCTTTGGCTATCGAAACCAGCGGTCATGCTGCACTTTCTGAAAACTATTTCTTAGATGACGGTGCATACCTTGTTACAAAGCTCTTAATCAAGGCTGTAAACATGCGTGCTGAGGGCAGAAAGCTCACCGAGCTCATTGCCACCTTAAAAGAGCCCAAGCTTGCTGCCGGTCATCGCTTAAACTTAACCGGCGAAAACTTTAAAGAAGACGGTCAGAAGATTTTGGACAGCTTAGCCGAAACCGTTAAAGCTTCCAGCAACATGAGCCTGGAAGAGCCGAACTATGAGGGCGTTCGTGTGAACATCGGCGATGGTTGGTTCCTCCTCCGCCTGTCTCTCCATGACCCCCTAATGCCCCTGGATATCCAGTGTGACACAGAGGCTTGCTTAGAGGGCATCTATGCCTTCTTAAAGGATTTCTTATCCGGCTTTGACTGCATTGACATTACGCCTTTGCCGTAAGCAAGCAAAAAATATTAATAAAACCTTTGTAGGGGCGGATGCTCTCATTCGCCCGAATTTTTAATTTGCGGGTCGATGCAGGCATCGACCCCTACTTTTTTATCTTTCTTTTAATGATTTTTACACGAATCGTATTGCATTTTTATGAATATTATTGTATAATTATGTAGTTACAGACTATATACATATGGAGGCTACTATGGCAGATTGGAAACGTTACACGCCGGAGGGTACGCAGGATGTACTTCCCCGTCAATGTACGAATAAAATGAAAACCGAATCAGCAATTGCTGACGTGTTTGAAAGCTACGGCTACATGGTTGCTGAAACACCGGTTATGCAGTTTTACGATGCATTTAACACACCCAGCGGCAAAATCCCTCAGGAAACCATGTTTAAGTTTTTTGATGCACAGGGTCGTATTTTGGTCTTAAGACCAGACATCACCACTTGCCTCGCCCGCATGGTTGCCTGCAAGCTGGATGATAACTGCTACCCCAAGCGCCTTTATTACTGCGGCAAGGTTTTCCGCTATTTAGACCAGAACACCTCAGGTGAACGTGAATTCTGTCAGGCAGGCATCGAGCTGTTTGGCGTCAAGAGTGATTTAGCTGACAGCGAGGTTATCTGCTGCGCCATTGAAAGCTTACTGGCTGCCGGTCTCAGCCGTTTTCAAATTGAAATCGGTCAAGTGGATTTTTATAAAGCCATTGTGGCGGATTCAGGTCTTTCAGAAGAAGATGCGGAAGCCCTCCGTGTTTTAATGGATAAAAAAGATGCCCTTGCCATTCATGAATTTTTAAAGGGCAGAAATGTTTCTGCAAAACTCTCTGGCCTACTCGAAGAACTACCCACCCTCTTCGGGGGTCCGGAGGTTCTGGAACGCTTGGATATGAGCCTGTTAAATGACCAGGCAAAGGAAGCCATCCGCAACTTAAAAGCAGTGTATGAAATTCTCACAGACTATGGCTATGAGGACTACATCTCTATTGACCTGTCTTTGGTACAGGGCATTAACCGCTACACCGGTATTATCTTTAAGGGCATTACCCACGGCATTGGCTACTCCATTTGTGCCGGCGGTCGTTACGACGGCTTAACCGGTGAATTTGGCACCGACCTGCCGGCGGTCGGCATGGCAATCGGAACAGACAGATTGCTGACGGTTCTGTCCCGTCAAAACTGTTTAGAGCCCGTTTTTGGCTCCGATTTTTTAGTTGTTTGTGCGAATAACAAGCTAGCTCACACAGTACTTGCCTCTCTGCGTGAAAGCGGCTATGTGGCAGAACAAGCATTGGCTGATATGCCCCATGATGCACTTTGTGCTTATGCCGAGAAAAATAACATTCAAGGCATTTTAACTGTGAAAGATGAACACAGTGCCGAAATCTATAATCTTGAACTGGGCGAAACTACACCGGTGGATTTATGCGAGCTTTTCGAGCACGATGAAAACTGTCATTGTGACCATTGTGAGGGAGGCGACGAGAACTGATGGAATATATTACAATTGCACTTGCAAAAGGGCGACTGGCAGACTTAACGGTTGACCTTTTAGAACAGGCAGGCTTAGACGTCAGCGAACTCAAAGAAAAATCAAGAAAACTGATTTTTACCGATGAAAAAAACAAATTTAAATTTATTTTAGTAAAAGCTACCGACGTTCCCGTTTACGTGGAATACGGCGCAGCCGACATCGGCGTTGTGGGTAGAGACACCCTGCTTGAGTCCGGCAAGGATTTATACGAAATGATTAACTTAGGCTTTGGTGCCTGCCGCATGGCTGTTGCCGGTCCTAAAGAGCTGGAAGGGCATTTAGATGAAATCCACAACATGCGTGTTGCTACAAAATATCCCCAGATTGCTAAAAATTACTATCACCATGTAAAAAAGCAATCTGTTGAACTGATTAAGTTAAACGGCTCTGTTGAGCTTGCACCTTTGGTAGGGCTTTCTGAGGTGATTGTGGATATTGTTGAAAGCGGGAAAACCTTAAAAGAAAACGGTCTTGTGGTTTTAGAAGAAATCTGTGACCTCTCTGCCCGTTTCGTGGTAAACCGCGTCAGCATGAAAATGGAGTCAGAGCGGATTCTAGCCCTGGTTGAAAAAATAAAAAAGCTGCTTGGATGAGGTAAACTATGATTGCAATTTTAGACTATGACGCCGGAAACCTCCGAAGC
>JAFWAT010000067.1 GCA_017507525.1 Clostridia bacterium
AAATGAAATCATTTTGCCGCAGCCCCTTTTTAGGGATGGACGCAAAATAGTGCAGATTGGATAAACTGAATCCCGTCGGCGTACATCGTCACAGTTTGCGTTGTTTTTATCGTAGCCGCTTAAAAGCGACTACTCAATTTAAACGCAACTGTTCCTCCCTCATCAAAAGACTATAGTCTTTTGATGAAAAAGGAAAAACCGTCCGTCTCTGTGAAGTTTTCCTTCTCAAGAAGGGAAACAAACCCAAGGACGTGTTTTGACGTGCCAAGAGGTGAAGTTTATTCAAAGCGCAAAGCTTCTTTTTATTTAGAAATTCGTTATACAACGAATTTCTACCATAACTTTTTCTTTACTTTTTGTAATTTCGTTTCAAAAAGTGGCGTTATCATAACGCTTTGGTGCTTTGCACGGTCTGTGCATTTTGCTACAACCCTTTTAATATTAATTTATTTAAGTTGTTCCAATTCTTCTAAGGTTATGACGTTTGTAGGAATAACAATCTTTTTATCTTTGTAGCTGTTAAACTTTCTGGTGGAGGCACCGAAATTGGCTTTGTGCGCACTTTCAATGGTGGGCACCTTTGCTGAAGATTCGGTATTTGTTCCGGCTATTGCTGCAGGGTCAGTTTGGGAAGCATACGTCACTTCAATTTTGGTCGGGGTGTTATCATCCATTAAAACAGTAATGGTTTGCTTGATTTTGGCATCATCATAAGTAGCCTTTTTTGTCTTCAGTGCTTCTTCGTTCATGGGGTCACCGGCGTTAATTCCTGACAAACGGGACATGGTGACAGTAAAGTCAGCAACATCCTCCTGATCTACCGTCAAACTCCAGAAGTAGGTGCCGTCGTAACGCTCTGTGATTCTCAAAGAATCGTTGTGGTATTTTTTTACCCAGGTATCAATCATATCGTCTAGCAGAGCAACGCTTTGTGTATACAGCATATCGTCTGCATTGATGCCGGCTGCAAAAAAGTCCCAGTGGGTTTTGCAATCTGACATCGCAGGCAATGTTGTACCCAAAACATCACACAGAGACATTTTAATATATTTGTTGCTGGCGGCTTTGGTTATGGCGTCATCCGTGCCGTTGATTAATTCCAGCAGTCCGGTGCTCTTTACATACAGATTCCATTGGTCATCCATAATGATATCCAGTTCAATTTTGTGCTTTGTTGCAACATCGTCTGAGGGAGCAGCATTCAGATTGCCGCTTCCGGCATATAGGGTCTTTAAGGCAGATAAATCCGCATCCACAACTGCATAGGAGGCAAAATATTTACCGTCATACATTTGTGTGCCGGTTAAATAATAATCAAGACAAGCTGTCGTTTTAGATGCAAGACCTGTTTGGGCAGGTAAATTTTTAAGAATGTAACCCAGCTGGAGATTGCCGCTGACATTTCCCACACGGGCAACATCGTCTGCCAAAGGCATATCCAGCAAGCAATTCAGCAGCTTTGCATTTTCAGCAATTTCCTGTTTCCATTCTCCGGTATCAATTAAAACGACCTCGTTGTATAGCCCGTTCCAGTTTACCTTTACATCAATGCATTCGCTAATGAAGCGAATGGGGACATATGTACGGTTATCAATCATAGTAGGGGGGACATCCAGCGTCACAGTCTGAGTCCCGTCCCCCGAGGTGATGGTTGCAGTCGTGTTGTCCAGTGTCATAGTTATGGTTAAATCATCACGGGTTGCCGTAACAGTTTTTGTGTCACCGTTATAGTCTACAGTCAGGTTGGCACGCTCCATAATGGCTCTGACAGGCACCAGAGTTCTGCTGTTTTGCATAATAGGCTGTGCATCAGGAAACGTTATGGCATCGCCGTTATAGGTAACGGTGATATCTTTTGGCGTAAATACAAACATACTATCTTCGGCAAACACACTTACACATGCTACAAGCATGATACATGCAAGCAATACACTTAATATTTTTTTCATAAGAAGATTTTCCTTTCCAAATGATATAAAAGCGTATATCCTAGCACATTGTATCATAGTTTTTTTCAAATTACAAGCAAAAACTACTTGCATTTTCCGCTCAGATAGCGTATACTGTACATAGTTTAAAAAAATAAAGTCTTCAGGGCAGGGTGAAAATCCCGACCGGCGGTAATGGAGCGTGCTCCTAGCCCGCGAGCCGAAAGGTTGATTTTGGTGCGATTCCAAAGCCGACAGTGAGCGTAAGCGAGTCTGGATGAAAGAAGATAAAAAGCATATGGTTGTGCCTTTTTCTGCCCTATTGCATTCAGCGTTTGCTGAATCAGTATGGCATTTTTTTTGCCCGGAGAAAGAAAAGGAGTTAAGATTATGAAAAACGAAAAACTGCAGTGGATTACAAAGGTAGCGATTTTATCGGCAATGGCATCTGTTTTGATGCTACTGGAATTTCCTTTGCCGTTTGTTGCTCCCAGTTTTTATGAGCTGGATTTTAGTGAGGTTCCGGTTTTGATTGGTGCCTTTGCCCTGGGGCCCGTAGCCGGTGTGACGATAGAAGCCATTAAAATTTTACTGAATTTAATTATAAACGGCAGTATGACCGGTGGTGTAGGGGAATTTTCCAATTTTGTGATGGGCGTTGTGTTTGTGCTGCCGGCTGCGCTTGTTTATAAACATAAAAAAACAAAGCTGAGTGCCCTTTTGGGGCTTTTAATCGGTGGGCTATCTATGGTGGTTCTGGGCTGCTTTATTAACGCTTATGTAATGTTGCCGCTTTACAGCCAGTTTATGCCTCTGGAGCAGATTTTAGCCCAGGCGGCAGCCATCTGGCCGGTGATTGACAACACATTTAAATTTGTGCTTCTATGTGTGGCACCCTTTAACCTGATTAAAGTGATTTTAGTGTCGGCTGTTACCATGCTTTTGTATAAAAGATTGAGTCCGATATTGAAGAGAAAGATGATGTAGCGGATATTATTCAAGTTAAAAAACACCTACGGCACGGTTCAAATTAGGGGACGTCGAGGACGCCATCCCCTACGATAAAAGGCTGAGTTGAGTCAATCACTCAGCCTTTTAAATTTGTAACTCTTAAGCATACAATTGTGTGACGCTTTTAAGTAAAAACCCTCTCAGCGGTCAACACCAGCCAATCGTGCTAAGGCACTCTTGGGGTGTTTTCGCATGGGTGTTATATGCCAAATTAAAATTTGGATAACACCGCAAGGGTTCGAGTCCCTCCTAAAAAATACAAACAAAAAAACCACCTCAAGGGTGGTTCTTTTGTTTGGTACACCTTCAGGGACTCGAACCCTGGACACCCTGATTAAGAGTCAGGTGCTCTACCAGCTGAGCTAAAGGTGCACATTATTTTGTTGTCCTCAACAGAAATACATTATAGCATAGAGAAAAGAGTTTGTCAAACCTTTTTTTGCTAACTTTCAAATTACAAGCAAATGATTGTGATTCTGCGCATCTAAAGCTTAAATTCCTTGCGAAAATGCCAGAAAAATGTTATACTAATACAAGAAAACAAGAAAAGAAGGGTCTGAGGATTATGAATATGGATTTTATTACAAAACTGCCGGATTACGAAGAAGTGCAGGGGCAATACCCGCTGACGGAAGCGGACAAGCGGGTGGTTTGTGAACGAAATCGTGCAATTGCAGACGTTTTTACCGGACAGTCAGATAAATTTATTCTGATTATCGGACCTTGCTCAGCTGACCATGAGGACAGCGTTTTAGATTACATTTCCCGACTTCGCAAGGTGCAGGACAAGGTTTCAGATAAAATTTTAATGATACCGAGAATTTATACCAATAAACCCCGTACCACCGGTGAGGGATATAAGGGCATGCTCCACCAGCCGGACCCTAACGAAAAGCCGGATATGCTAAAGGGCATTATCTCCATTCGTGAGCTTCACATTAAGGCACTAGTGCAAACCGGCTTCACCTGTGCGGATGAGATGCTGTATCCGGAAAACCATAGATACTTAGAGGATTTATTAGGCTATGTTGCCGTGGACGCCCGCTCTGTTGAAAATCAGCAGCACAGGCTGACGGCAAGCGGGGTCAATATTCCTGTTGGAATGAAGAACCCCACCAGCGGCGATATTACTGTTATGATGAATTCTATTAAGGCGGCGCAGCACGGGCATACCTTTATTTACCGTGGCTGGGAAGTGCATTCCTCCGGCAATCCCTACGCCCATGCTATTTTGCGGGGTTATGTGGATAAACGTGGCTTGGCACACCCCAATTATCATTATGAAGATATGCTTCACCTTTATGAAGCATATGCCGAATCCGGATTGAAAAATCCTGCCATTGTGGTGGATACCAACCACTCTAATTCCGGCAAAAATCCTTTTGAGCAGGTGCGCATTGCAAAAGAGGTTCTTCACAGCATGCGCCATAACAAAGATATTGGCAAAATGGTGAAAGGCCTCATGATTGAAAGCTATATTGAAGACGGTGCCCAAAAGGTGGGCGAAAACGTTTACGGAAAATCCATTACCGACCCTTGCCTTGGTTGGGAAAAGACGGAACGGCTTATTTATGATTTGGCAGAGGTTCTGTAAGTCAAAAGGAGAAAAGCTGTGAGATTGGAAGGAATGGACAAATTAGGGCAGTTCATATATGGGGGATATTTATTTTGATGCCAGCTGAGCCGTGAATTGACTGAGCGACTCTACTGTGTTACAATAAAAACAATATAATGGCTTACAGAGGATTCCGTTATGAAAGATGTTCGCAAACAGCTAGGAATACAAATTGAATCTCCCTTTTGGGATGAAGCATATCAAAAAGCACTTTTAGAGCCTATGGTTCCTGAGTGGATGACAGAAGGCTATGTGCGTCGGCTTCACGAAGAGTGCGGCATTTTTCCTGAAAACCTGGAAGTAATTGTTTCGGCGATTTCTTATGTTGCGAGGGTGCCGGAGCTTTGCTTGCTTGCTAAAACCATGTATCATATTCTTGCAACCAAGCAGAAATTCGAGAAAGCATTTTCTGCTTTTGAACTTCCTGTGGCACCGGCCGGGACAGAAAATACCATTGGCTATGATTGCTTCTCTGTCTTTCCGATCCTGGCGCACTTGCGCCCTACTTGGGATGAATTTCAAAATCGTGGTGTGGGAAAAAGCGTTCTGACAGATAGTTTACATTGGGTGGATTCTCTGTTTACAGATTCATCCAAAAAAGCGGGTAAGCCTGCTTTTACTGCAGATTACTTTCGATTGTATGGTGTAAGTATTTATACCAATCATCTCACGATTGGTCGGCTGCGGTTTGAAATTTATGAAAATTCAAGCTGTCCAGCAAGGATATTTGCAAATCACGATGGCGATTTTTGCATCCTTATGGATCATGTCATGCTTCACAAAAGTGGCCAGATCTTGGGTTCGTATGCCTGCGTGGATGAGGATGGAGCCTATGCTGCCGATTTTCTGGAAACCGAGGATTTCTATGAAGGATATGCAGTTGATAAAGGGACTTGCCTTGCACAAAATGTCCGTACAGCCTTACCTAAAAAGGATTGGCTGCCTGTTTATGCTTCGGGTGATCATGTTATAAGGGTGCATATTCCTTACGGCGGCAAGCTTGACAAAACAGCTTGCGAGGCGTCTTACCAAAAGGCACGTGAGCTGTTCGGCAGGTGTTATCCGGAAATAAATTTCACGGGATTTCTCATTTGCTGCTGGATGCTTTCGCCGGTGCTTAAAAGAATTTTACCGCCAACATCCAATATTGTTGCCTTTCAGGAGCAATATCATATTTTTCCGTCGAAAAGTTCTGCAGCAGATGCTTTTTTATATGTTTTTGGTATTGAAGAAACGCCGGTTTCTGCCATATCCCTTTCAGAACTTCCCGAAGAGAATGCTTTAATGTGCGGCGTTAAAGAGGAGTCTTTGCAGGGGAATTATATTCATCAGTTTAATGGATTTTTTCTATGGTAAATCTATGTAAACGGAACCATTTGGAAATTTTACGGTATTTTGGCGTTAATGAAAGATGGTCCGAAAATCTTGAAAAGTTTCGATAAGAGTATAAAAAGAAACGACAACTTTCGTAAGAAAATTGTCGTTTCTTTTTGGCGTCCCCAAGAGGATTCGAACCTCCGGCCTACCGCTTAGGAGGCGGTCGCTCTATCCGACTGAGCTACGGGGACAAAATAAGCTGTTTTTTAATTATATCATGTTTTTGATGCTTTGTAAAGGTTTATGCCTCGAACATTGTACGTTTGTAAAGATTTCTGAGGCGCTCTA
>JAFWAT010000068.1 GCA_017507525.1 Clostridia bacterium
TCTTTCTCCACAATCATCTCCAGCTCGTCAGCATACTTTCTGATTTCACACATAGCCGTAACCAGAGAGTCTCTTGAAAACTTTGCCTGAGCAATATAATCGTCGCCAAACCGTTCCGACTTCTCCACTGCTTTTTCCAATTTCTTCGTTGCCTTATGCAGCATAGAAATCTTATTTGTCAACATGCGCAGGCTTTCTTCCGCCGGCATAATATCGCAACCTGCCGCTTTGATATTGACAATCGTACGAGCAGTTTCGTCCGCAAAACGCAGGCAAGCAGGCATAATTTGGCGATTGACCATCTGAAGCAGTGTGTTTGCTTCAATACCCACAATTTTTGTATATTTTTCAAGTTTAATTTCATACCGTGCACGAAGCTCTGTTTCTGTGTAAACATGGTGCTTTTCAAATACACGAATGGATTCAGGAGCAATAAAGGCTGCATAGGAATCCACCGAGTTATTAATGTTTGGAAGCCCTCTTTTTTTTGCTTCTTCTATCCATTCATCACCATAACCGTTACCATTAAAAATAATCCGTTTATGCTTTTTAATAATCTCTGCCAGCAAGGTATGTAATTCTTTATGAAAGTCCTCGGCCTGCTCTAAGCGGTCTGCAATCTCGCAAAAAGCATCTGCCACAATGGTGTTTAAAACCGTATTGGGGCCTGCAATTGACGCCGAAGACGGCACCATTCTGAATTCAAACTTATTGCCGCTGAAGGCAAAAGGTGAAGTTCTGTTTCTATCTGTTGAATCTAAGGATAAGTTTGGCAGACTCGGCACACCGATGTCTAACACACCGCCGAATTTAGTAAAGTGATTTTCACCGGTTTCAATCTGTTCCAAAATCTCGGTCAGTTCATCTCCTAAAAAAACAGAAACAATAGCAGGCGGCGCTTCCAGCGCTCCTAAACGGTAATCATTACCGGCGTTTGCCGCAGAAGCACGCAAGAGTTCTGCATGATTATCAATGGCACTAATAATGGCACAAAGCACCAATAAGAACTGTGCATTCTCGCTGGGTGTTTTACCGGGGTTTAACAAATTCACACCGTCAAGGGTTGAAATTGACCAGTTATTATGCTTGCCGGAACCATTTAAACCCGCAAAGGGTTTTTCATGAAGCAAACAAACCATGCCATGATGGTCCGCAATTTTTTTCATCAGCTCCATGGTGATTTGATTATGGTCACAGGCAATGTTTACCGTCTCAAAAATCGGTGCCAGCTCGTGTTGTGCCGGAGCCGCCTCATTATGCTTGGTTTTAGAGGGAACCCCCACTTTCCACAAAGCCGTGTCAAACTCTTTCATAAAAGCTGAAACCCGCTCTTTTAAGGTGCCGAAATAATGGTCATCCATTTCCTGTGTCTTCGGCGGTTTGGCACCCAAAAGGGTTCTGCCGGTAAACACAAGGTCGGGCCGCTGTTTCCACATTTTCTTGTCAATCAAAAAATACTCCTGCTCAGCACCACAGCTTACCTGCACGCGCTTGGTGGTTTCATCACCAAACAAACGCAGAATTCTGACTGCCTGTTTAGAAAGTGCTTCAACAGAACGCAAAAGAGGCGTCTTTTTATCCAGGGCTTCTCCGTTATAAGAGCAAAAAGCAGTAGGAATACATAAAGTTAAACCACTGGAATCTTCCTTTAAAAACGCAGAGGAGGTGCAGTCCCAAGCAGTATAGCCTCTGGCTTCAAAGGTGGCACGCAAGCCCCCTGAGGGAAAGCTTGATGCATCAGGTTCGCCTTTAATGAGCGCCTTGCCGGAAAAGGCAGTAATCACTTGACTGCCTTCGCCAAAATCCAAAAAAGAATCATGCTTTTCTGCTGTAAATCCATTTAAAGGCTGAAACCAGTGCGTATAATGAGTCGCACCATGCTCAAGTGCCCAATTTTTCATCGCATTGGCAACAACCTCTGCTACATGGGAACTCAGGGGCACACCCTGATCAATTGTTTTTTTCAATTCGCGAAAAATCTCTTTCGGTAAGCGTTCGCGCATAACTGCTTCATTAAACACATGACTTCCGTAAATTTCCTGTAATTTGCAATCTGACATAAGTACCTCCCTATATATCGCTTCGACCGAAACGAAAACCCTAATCTGTCGTAATATAAAAGCCTTTATACATTTTGTGGCATTTCTTTTTTATTCTTGAGCCTAAAATAAATAATGAAGCCGACTCCTGCCACAAAGCAAATTGCCGCTAAAACTTGAGAAACACGCATGCTTCCAAGCATTAAGCTGTCTGCCCGCATGCCCTCAATAAAGAATCGACCCAGTCCGTAACCTGTTACATACCATAAAAAGATTTCTCCGTTGAATTTCTGATATTTTTCAAGGAGATTTATGATAATAAAAAGCAACAAATTCCATGCCGATTCATATAAAAACGTTGGATGCACCGTAACCCCCTGATCCACAAGTTGCATTCGAAACAGGGCTGTGCTTGTCGCTTTGCCAAATGCCTCAGCATTCACAAAATTGCCCCATCTGCCAATCATTTGCCCAATCAAAAGTCCAAATGCGCCAATGTCAAACATTTTGCCGACAGATATTTTTTTAACGCGACAGTAAATCAGCGTTGAAGCACAGGCGCCGATGACCGCACCGTAAATCGCAATGCCGCCCTCCCAGATTTTAAAAACATCCAAAAAGTTAGAACGGTAATCCTCCCAGCTAAAAATCACATAATAAATTCTCGCGCAAATGATTGCTGATGGCAGACCCCAGAGAATAACATCCAAAATAGAATCGTTTGAAATCTCCCGACTTTTTGCTTTTTTCTTTGCAAACAGATAGGCTAAAAGAATTCCCAGCGCAATAATCACACCATACCAATGAATGGTGAAGCCAAAAAACGAAAAGGCTGTAGGAATTGTAAATGCACCGATTCCAAGCCCCGGAAAGGCAATGGTATTTGTCATATTTTACGCCCCCTTTATTGATTGTTACTGCGGCTCTATCACGGATAGTACCGAACGTTCCGGGTCAAAATATGACCGCAGACGGTTATTTAAATCCTCAAGGGTAATCTCCTGCATAACCGCCGGAAAATCAAACAAAGAAATGTTATTAAACACCTGAGCCATATGTTGATGTGCCACAGCGTTTAAATTGTTAAATTGCTTAATATACTGCCCTGTCATGGCACGGCGCACACGCATAACATCTGCTTCTTTAAGACCCGTCTCCTGAACCTTTTTAATGCCCTCAAAAACCATGTCCCGAACGATCTCCGGTTGACGGCTTTCGCCGGTTAGGGATACATAGCCATAAGCCTCTTCGCAAGCGGATTCAGCATCCATACCGCCTAAAATGTAGCCTCCTTCATAGAGCTTGGTATATAACTCACTGGTTTTTCCAAACAAGAGCTCAGAAATAATAGAAAGCTCCAAATCCTTCTTTAAAAGCTTCCTTCCGTTATAACCGCAATCAGGATCTTTAAAGCCCAGCATAAACATAGGCACGCTGACATCCAGCTTTTTTCTGACTTCCTTTTGATAAACCGATAAGGGTTCATCGCCATAAAAACGCTTGATTTCTCCTTCTGCCTTCTCTTTTTGAAGCAAGCGCTCATCAATAAAGTCAGACAGCCCATTAGGGTCAACGTCACCAATGATAAAAAGACACATATTGGAAAGATTGTAAAAGGTATGATAGCAATCATAAAGGGTTTCTTTGGTAATGTGCGAAATGGTTTCCACAGAACCGGCAATGTCAATTCTGACAGGATGCACATGATACATACCGCCTAAAAATCCCATCATGAGCTGCCAATCCGGGTCATCATCATACATGCCTATTTCCTGTCCAATAATGCCCTGTTCTTTGGCAACGTTTTCATCCGTAAAATACGGTTTTTGAACAAAATCCAACAAAATGCCCAGGTTTTCTTCAACGTCTTGTGTGCTCTCAAACAAATATGCCGTAACATGAAAGCTGGTGTATGCATTGGCGTTAGCGCCGTGTTTTGCATAGCTTTCAAACACATTAGAGCCATCAGGCTGTTCAAAAAGCTTATGCTCTAAAAAGTGAGCAATGCCGTCAGGCAGTGCCGTCTTTTCTGTTTTGCCCGGGGATGTAAACAGATTATCCACCGAACCAAAATGAGTGCCAAACACAGCATAGCTTTTGCTGTAGCCGCGCTTTGGCATAATAGCAATTTTTAATCCGCTATCATGGGTCGCTGTATATAAACATTCCTTCAATGTTGCATCTTCATGTTTTGTAAACTGAATCATTGTTCAACCTCCTGATTGTGACCTTTCATCACATACACAAGTTCGGGCCGAATTGCCTGAGCAATTTGAATAACGTCTTCTTTTGTCACTTTTAAAATAAGGTCACATTGCTCTTCTAAACTGATGTTTGTACCACTCACTGCCTGCCCCAGATAATAATCAGCAAGGTATCCGCCGGTATCACCCAGCGAGCGCAGAGAATTCACAATGCTTTTTACCGATACATCAAATTCATAATCAGAAATATCGCCTTTTCGCATAGCCTCAACCTGGGCATAAATTTCTGCTTCTGCTTTTTCCTTATTCTGATATTCAATCCCTGAGCTGACAACCATCATGCCCTTGTAACGCTCCAAGCGTGAGGAGGCATAATAGCACAGACTCAACTTTTCACGAACGTTGTTAAAGAGCTTAGAATGTGCTCCGCTGCCAAATATGCTGTTATAAACCATCAAAGCACTGTAGCGGGGGTCAGAAGGTTCAATCCCCGTGTAAAAACCAATGGAAAGCTTTGCCTGAGATATATCATAGCTCTCGACAAACTCACGCGCCTCACCTTCGGGCGTATGAAGATTCGTTTTCGGATAGGTTGCCACGTTGGGCGCAAGCTCTGCAAAACGCTTTTGGGTAAGCTCAATAATCGCATCAATATCTGCATCGCCGGTTACAAAAATATCAATGGGGCTCTCTGAAAGCACCTTTTTATATTGCTGATATAAGCTCTCCGGCGTAATTGCCTGAACATCGCACGCTCTGCCCAGCTCATAAATGCTGTAGGGCTCATTTTTGCACATTTCTTCTATCAAGCGCCAAACAGCGTAAGAACGTTTGTCATTAATCAACGCTTCAATATCATTAATCAGGTTCACTTTTTCCTGCTCTACATAATCCTTTAAAAATGCTTCATTTTCCACAAGTGGGCACAAAACCATATCGTATAAAAACGAAACCGCTTGCATGGTGCACGCCTCATTTTCCGGCAAATATGCATCTGCTACCGTGCTGACAACATATGATAAAATCTGGTCTTCGCCCTTTCTTCTTACATCAGCATGAAAAGTTGCGCCGTAGAGAGCCTGCAAATAGCGGCTGACGGCTGCTGAATCTCGAAATTTTTGATTACCCCGGCGCATCACATCAGTTAAAAGCGCATTCTTAGATGCTTCTTCATAGCTAAGCGGTCTATGAAAATGAAGACCTACCGAAACGGTTTTAAACTGGTCTGTTTTAATATGGTGCAGCGTCAAGCCTTTTTTAAGCTCATAAGTTGTATATTTGTTCATGATTTTGTCCTTCCTCCGGTCTTACTTGGTTTTTTCTTCTTTCGCCTTTAAAAGCTCTGCGTAGATATCTCGCTTAGAAACGCCACGATCTGCCGCCACTGCTTTTTGGGCTTCCTTTTGGTCCATACCAAGCATCATATAATGATTAATATGTTCTAAAATTGTTAAATTATTTAAATCATCATTCATTTCAGGCGCTTCCTGCGCACCCTCTAAAACCAGTACATATTCGCCTTTCGGTTCTTTCTCACGGTAAAGCATGACGGCTTCTGACAATGTCGTTCGTATGATTTCTTCGTATCGCTTTGTCAGCTCACGGGCCAGCACAATTTTCCGGTCACCTAACAGTTCATAAAAATCCTTCAGGGTTCTGCGGAGCTTGTGGGGCGCTTCATAGAAAATCATGGTATGAGGCTGATGCTGAATGGAAAGTAAATGCTCACGACGGCTTTTTTTATTCACACTTAAAAAGCCCTCGAAGGAAAACCTTCCGGTAGAAAGCCCCGAAGTAATCAGCGCAGAGATTGCCGCCGTTGCACCCGGCACCGGTACAACCGGAATGCCGTGCTCGGCACATAAGCGCACCAAATCTTCTCCCGGGTCAGAAATGGCGGGGGTTCCGGCATCAGAGACCAAGGCAACAATGGTTCCCTCCTGAAGCTTTTTGAGCAAAAACTCCCCCTTGCTTTTTTCATTGTGTTGAAAATAACTGACTAACGGCTTTTTTAGTCCAAGATGGTTTAATAGAGCCGCCGTCCGTCTTGTATCTTCAGCTGCAACTAAATCTGCATCACGCAGGGTTTTAACGCCGCGAAATGTCATATCATCCAGGTTGCCAATGGGTGTTGCCACAAGATATAACGTACCCGGCTGCAATATATTTTTTTCGTCCTGCACGCTAATTAAATCCGTCATAATGCCTCTCCTGTATCAATCTGCACAATCAAACCGTTGCTTCTGTTCTTTTGCCCCTCCACGACTAATAGTCTGGGAGGCTTGCCTTTTGCGGAGGCAAACAAAGTCAAGCGCTTCGGCTCTACGTTTTTAGTCCGCATCACTGCCATAATGTCTGCCAGCCGTTCAGGACGGTGCACCATATAAAACCGACCCCCACTAGGAAGCAAATAGCTTGCTGCTTCAACGCAGTCAGATAAATCGCATAACAATTCATGACGTTCAATGGTTATGCTTTCTTTTTGGTTTTGCTTTCCTGTGTTATTTTTCATGTATGGCGGGTTACAGGTTACTACCTGAAAGCTTTCAGCCGGATACAGGTCCCGAATCCGTTTCACATCTCCCTGAACAATCTTAATTTTATCTGTTAAGTCGTTTAGCTTTACACTTCTTTGCGCCATAGCAGCCATCTGCTGCTGAATCTCTAATCCAACCACTGAAACAGTCGGTTGTTTTTTATGTAAAAGTATCGGTATAATGCCGGTTCCCGTGCATAAATCCATGACACGGTCGCCGCTATGCAGCACTGCAAAGTCTGAAAGCTTTACAGCATCTGTTCCAAATCTAAATTCATCACTGCCTTGAATAATACGAAATCCGTCACCCAAATCTTCAACTGTTTCGCCGTCATTCAATGCGACCTTGTCAGTTAATTTCATGGCGACCCTCCAACGCTCTTGTCAGCGTAACCTCATCAGCATACTCCAAATCGCCGCCAACGGGAATGCCATGCGCAAGTCTTGTAACTTTAACCTCAAAGGGCGATAAAAGCTTGGCGATATACATTGCTGTTGCTTCCCCTTCTAAATTGGGGTTTGTCGCCATAATAATCTCTTTGATGTTCCCCTCTGTCACGCGGGTTAATAGCTCTTTAATGCGGATATCATCAGGACCAACGCCATCCATAGGAGAAATCACCCCGTGAAGCACATGATAGGTTCCCTTATACTCTCTTGTCTTTTCAATTTTAACAACATCTTTAGGTTTTTCCACCACACAAATCAGGCTTTGGTCGCGTCGACTGTCTGCACAGATATCACAAGGCACTTTTTCAGTTAGCGACTGGCAAACCGGGCAGAAAATAATCTTTTCCTTTGCGCCAGTTAAAGCCTCTGCAAAAGAGGCTACCTCCTCTTTAGGTAGCTTTAACACATTATATGCAAGCCGCTCTGCCGTGCGCTTTCCAATCCCCGGCATTTTGGCAAACTCTTCAATTAATCTGGCAATGGGTGTGGCATACATAAAGATTCCTCACTTTTTTACTTTTTCTCTTCTTTATCAGCTTCGAGCACCATGGCGCCCAGCTCTTTGGCTGTAATTTCGCCATATTCGTCGGATTTGACAGCAGGGCGACCGGCGTAATGCAAAATAGCATATTCCAGTAAATCAATGTCTTTAATGTGAAAGCACACCGGCGTTGCACCTGGCAGATTAAAGACTGCCAGCGCCTGTTTTAATTCCTCTTTTTTTTCTGTTTTAATTTCTAAAAGTTGTTTGTTTCTGCCAACAATTTTCCCTGAAAAATCAAGAAACATAATCTCATCCTTTGAGCAAACTGCATTAATCACGGGAAAATCAGGGTGCAGAGGCGACAACTGCCAAACGCTCTTGCTGGCTGCCGCTACAAAAGCCGGACTCCCTGAGCTAAGCCCAAGCATAGCACTTTTCTGGTGCACAAAAGAAGGGATATAGTCACTGTATTCCTCCGGCGTAAGATAGCTGCCGGATTGGCTCATGGAAAAAAGCGGCACCGTTGTAAATGCCTGAAGCTCGGTTAAAACACTCAGCGTATCATCAATATACATCCCCGTGCAGCCCACAGCGGAAACATCTAATGCCTGCAAGGTAATCAGGAGCGACACTGCCTGTTTGATGGAGGCATCATCTTCCCCAACACAAATACCAACGCAAACCGGAAGAGATGATGCCTCTCGGATGGCATACCATGCACATTTTGCACTAGCAGCATCACGAATTCCCGTTAAAAAGATCATAGAAACTTCCATTTGGTCAAGATATGTTGCCTGACGAACAACAGATGCATAATAAGCGTCAAATGCATCATCGTCAGCAAGCTCATACTCGGGCGCTTCAATCTGCCCTGCAACAAAAGCACAATCCTCTGCCGCATTAAAAAACGCCTCTAGCATCATTTCATCTTCTTCATCAAAACGCCTGCAGGCAGGTGCTAACAAAAGGTTAGCACCTGCCTGAACATAGTCTTCTATAGCCGATAGGTTCGTCTCGTCTGCGGTTGCCATAACTAAAATATTCGACTTTAAAATTTCCTTTAACTGAGATGTGGTCATACTGCACCGTCCTTTATTGCGCCAAAACGCTGTCAATTGTTGCGATCATATTGTCAACTTGCTTTTTACGGATTAAAAGATTCCCCTTACCGTTTACCTTAACAAGATAATTTCTGTCATCATAATTGAGGCATTTCACCGTGACCTGACTGCCATCACGCTTTTCATAGGTAATGGTAAAGGCTGTGTCGCCGCCGCCTGCAGTTGTATAATCATCCAAAACCAGACCAATCACAGACTGATAGGCCTTTTTAAACAGCTCATCTTTGATTTCTTTATCATTAATGGTATACACTGCGTTTTCTGCCGCAGAAATCGTCATAGTATAGGATTTGCCCAAGCCAGAAAGACGAATCTCAGATACATCTTTAATGTTTTCGATATGAACTAATTTATCAATTAAATCAATATAACTCAAATTCAGAAAATCCAGCTTGTCGGTTGCCACCAGATATACAGATTTGTCACCCTTTTTAGAAATAAAGGTGTTCTCGCCCTCTTCCCTGCCCACTGTGAGAGTGTAGCTTTCTGTTTGATCCAAAGAAGTAATGGTGTATACCGCACGAGGATTTTGAAACCCATAGTTCTGACCAGCTTTAGGAATGGGAATGACGCTGACCGCTGTTTGAGAAAGCAAATTCGTTAAAAGCTCTTCTTCAATTCTATAGGTATTTGCTTCTTTTTGAATGGGAGCCAGCACTGTCCACGAATACGCATCTTCATGCCCTTCGACCGACATTTTGACACGGTCAAGCTTAATGGTTTCTCCGCCTGAACGTTCAATTGTAACCTTGCCGATGACACTTGCATCCATGGTATAAATTTCATGATTCATCAAGGCAGAGAGAGAACCCGTCAAAGTTTCACAACCGGAGGTGCTTTTTGTGTATACCTTAGTCTCGCCCTCAACCATAAGGTATGATACGGAATGCTCAAAGGTCGTATGACCAATTAATACTTTCTTCACAGTTCCGTCATTTAATACAATTTCAACTGTCCGCTGAGGTTGATCCAAACCGTATTGCACCAAGTCCTGCACACTATCGCTCACAAGTGCTTGGCCTGCAATGTTGGCACATTCATACAAAAGGCTTTCAACGCGGGACTGATCAAGCACAACAGAGGCATCTTTTGTCACAACCCAGGTTGCGCCTTGTTTTTTTAAGGTATATTGCTCCTTAGGATTTGTAACGGTTACAGACTCAATTTTGTCTTTTTCTGTTTTGAAAATTGTAACGGTAGGCGGAAGGGTTGCCGATACTTCCTCATCCGTCTTAGGCTCAAATTTGGTAACGGCATACAAGCCGCCTCCCAAAAGCAAAATAACCAAAATAATAATCAATAGATTCCGATATGCTTTCAATATGATTCAATCCTTTCAGGCACAAAATCTCTCACTATAATTTTACACGATTCTTTACCGGAATGCAAGCTGACAATCAACATGTCACAAAATTTTTACAGAACCGGACGCACCATGGTGACTTCACCGGTTTCAAGAGTTTTGGTCTCACCGTTTTTTAACAAAACTATGAGTCTTGCCCTCTCATCAATCGAAAGGGCTTTTCCAATATAAGTTTCTCCACCCTGTATGTAACTGATGGTTTTACCCAGCACGCAGGAAGCCTCCCGATATATTTGCAAAAACTCTGCTTTAGGAAGCTTTTGGTAGACAGTAAACCACTCCCTGAAAATAGCAGCACAGAGTTCTGCTTGACTAATGCCTCTATCATAAAACTCGGCAATTGAGATTGTTTTCCCCTGAATTTCTTCAGCATAACCACCTTCAGGCGGTGCCAGATTCACGCCAATCCCTAAAACAACATAGTCAAAGCTGCCGGATGATGTAAATTGGCTTTCTGCCAAAATGCCGCACAATTTTTTATTTTGATAGTATAAATCATTCACCCATTTAATATCTACACTCACACCGGTCATGGCTAAAATGGCTTGCTGAACCGCCACTGCTGCACCGGCAGTTAACAAGCCGGCATCCTGTTGCACGTCTTCCGGTCGCAAAATCAAACTCATATATAGGCCGGTTTCACCGGGAGAATAAAAATGCCGCCCCAGTCTCCCACGACCGTTTGTCTGGCTGTTTGCCAAAACCACGGTACCTTGGGGCGCACCGCCCTGCGCAAGCTCTTTTGCCAAATCGTTGGTTGAGCTAACACAATCATAGCAATATACAGCAGAAAAAAAAGGCTCATTCTGCAATAATTCTGTTAATTTTTTCTCTGAAAGAGTGTCTTTTTTCATGCCATCACCTTCCCAATTATTGTACTACAAAATAAGGCAAACGTCAAGGGCTCAGGACTATCCTTTTCCCCTCAAAAAGCTTGTCATAATTCTGTTTTCCTCTGAATAAATTAATTAAAAATACAAGAAAGGAAAAAACGTATGAGAAGAAAAAAACATTTTCATGGTCACGTCTTAATTTTGAGACATGCTATGCTGCCGACACTGGTCTTAATCGCCGTGGTCTGTGCTTTAGTCATGCTTGCGCTTCGCTTTTCACTACCCGCTCCTTCGTGCGACTTTCTTCTTAGCGGCTTTTCTCAAACTGTTCTTGCTTTTGATTCCGGTCAAAAGACAAGCTTCCGCCTATCCGGCTATGACCTTTTGGAAGACTATATTTTAAGTATAAAAGCGTCTGGTGCAATGCAAAAAAAATACGCCGCCAAATATGGCGGCATTATCAAGCAAGAAATTGTAAAACCCCAAAAGCAGGAAGATGTTTTGTTAGGAAACATATTAGAAACCGATGCTTCTACGGATTCTATTACATTTATTAACACACCAAAGGTTTCTGTTGATGCAAATACACTGTTACAAACACCGCTTGCCTTTTCTGCCCCCACCGGCGCACCCCAGGTGTTAATTGTCCACACCCACACCTCAGAAGCTTATGCTGAAAGCCCAAATGCAAGAAGTGAAGATCCTGATTATAACGTGGTCGGCGTGGGGCGTGCCATAGAAAAAGCCCTGAA
>JAFWAT010000069.1 GCA_017507525.1 Clostridia bacterium
GCTGCGGCAACTTTGTTATCCTGCACAACGCAGAAGATGGTATCATCTCCGGCAAGAGAACCCACAATTTCTTCTAAATTAAGAGCGTCTAATACGGCAGCGGCAGCCTGTGCCATGCCGGCCTGGGTTTTAATCACCACAATATTTTGCGCTGAATTTACGGCGGTTACAGAACGTGATAAAATCATCAGCTGCGGGCTTGCTACATCCCCCTGCCGTTGGGGCTGTGCATACTTATAAACTCCGGATTCGCCGGGGATTTTGGTCAGTTTTAACTCCTTAATATCTCGTGAAACGGTGGCTTGGGTTACCTGAAAGCCTTGGGCGGCCAAACGGGAAGCCAAATCCTCCTGTGTTATGATTTCAAAGTTTGTAATTAAATCTAAAATAGCAGCATGTCTTTTCTGTTTCATACATTATTTTTCCTTTCCAAGCAGTTTTTCATGGAGCATGCTATAAAAGTGGCTTTCGTGAATGCGAATTAACCGGGCACAAAACGCCGAACGCTTTAATGTTAGCGTATCGCCTTTGGAAAAAACAGTATCCCCCCGACCATCTGCCGTTATAACAGCAGAGCGGGGATTTTTGTTGTTGATGGTCATGGTAATTTCGCAATTGTCCGGCACGACGATGGTTCTTGAGTACAATTTATGAGGACAAATCGGCGTGATTAAAAAGCTTTTTACGGATGGGTCAACAATGGGACCGCCGGCAGACATAGAATAGGCAGTGGAGCCGGTGGGCGTGGCAATAATCATGCCGTCTGCCTTATAATCGTCAACAAAATTACCGTTTATATATACATCCATATCAATGAGTCTTGCGTTTTCGTTTCGGCTGATGACAACGTCATTGAGGGCGTGGAATTCAGTTGCCTGACCGTTTGCTGAGCGAATGGTTGCACAAAGCATCATGCGCTCTTCAATGGTATAGTCGCCGGCAAGGAGCTTTTCAAGACTTTTTTCCATTTCTTCTTTTTCAATCTGTGCCAAAAAGCCAAGGTGCCCTAAATTGATGCCTACAATGGGAATGTTTAGTATGGCAGCGGTGCTTGCGGCGGCAAGAAGTGTTCCGTCACCGCCTAATACCAGTACAAAATCAACACCGTCATATAAACAATCGGTTGGCTTATATCCGGCTAAATTCGGCAATTGTGTATGTAATGATTCATGAACATATACCTCAGCCTTGCCTGCCAAACAGCCAAGAGCTTGTTTGGTGTATGAAAGGTCAGGGTCTCTGTCTTGGTTTGGAATTACTAAGATGCGCATCAAGCTCACCATCCTTACGGTGAATAAATATACAGATTTATACATTGAGTATATCATAGGAAAGAGTTTTTTGTCAAGGGCGGAGTCTTGTACAAAAAGTGGGTAAAAAAGTTGACATTTAGTGACGGGAAAGGTATAATAGAATTACGAAAAAACTACCTTTAAGGAATGATTACTATGAAATATGTTGTTTTTTTAGGCGACGGCATGGCAGACTTTCCCTGCGATGCTTTAGGCGGAAAAACGCCGCTTGAATGTGCTTTTAAACCGAATATGGATGCCATCGCTGGAAAGGGTAGTCTGGGGCTTGCCAAAACGGTGGATGACCAGTTAAGCCCGGGCAGCGACGTTGCGAATTTAAGTGTTTTGGGGTATGATCCTCTTCAATATTACAGCGGCCGCTCACCCCTTGAAGCGCTTTCCATCGGTGTTGACTTAAAAGAGACGGACGTGACCTTTCGTGCCAACTTGGTGACTCTTTCTAATGAAGGAGATTACAGCCAAAAGACCATGGTAGACTACAGTGCCGGGGAAATTTCTACGCATGAGGCCCTGGAGCTGATTACATATCTTCAAAAGGAACTGGTGGTACCGGGCTTTTCTCTATATTCCGGCATCAGTTACCGCCATCTTTTGGTTTGGGATGAAGGAAGCCTTGCAGTGAAGCTGACACCGCCTCACGATATTTCTAAGAAAAAAGTGACAGACTATCTGCCCGGCGGTGAAGCAGGATGCGCTTTGTTAGAGATTATGAAAAAAAGCCATATGCTCCTTGTCAATCATCCGATTAATCAGGAGCGTATTCGCCTTGGTAAAAACCCTGCCAATTCTTTATGGATTTGGGGCGAGGGAACAAAACCGGCGTTGGATTCCTTTGAGAAGAAATTCGGTCTTTCAGGCTGTATGATTTCCGCTGTGGATTTGTTAAAGGGCATCGGAAACGGCACCGGCATGAAGGTGGCAAATGTAAAAGGCGCTACGGGCAACATTGATACAAATTTTGACGGGAAGGCAGAGGCAGCCATTGAGGCGTTAAAGAGCGGAAGCGAGTTTGTATACATTCATGTAGAAGCACCGGATGAATGCGGTCATCAGGGTCAAGTTGAGATGAAGGTAAAAGCCATTGAACTCATTGACGAAAAAATTGTGGGTCCGGTTATGAAATATTTAGAAGAAAGCGGCGAAGACTATGCCGTTTTGGTAGCGCCGGACCATCCTACACCGTTGGCGGTCATGACGCATGTGAAAGATCCTATTCCTTTTGCAATATACAAAGAAGGGCAGAAGGAAGGCTCCGGTCTATCTTATACGGAAGCACATGCAAAGGAAACCGGCATATATATAGACAAAGGATGCGAGCTGATTCGCATGCTGTTGGCATAAAAAAAGTCGATGTAAAAAAATTTTTTTACATCGACTTTTTTTATCGTAATGCCTGCATAGACGTTTTAACGGCTGTTTCTGATATATCACAGCGCAGACGGTAAATAGGCAGGGTTTCCACAATGCGACCGATGACATCCAGATTTTTTTCAGCCAGTGCGGGGATAACCGGCTTTCTTATGGCTTCAAACAACTGCCAGACTGCCTCTGTTTTATCCATTGGCAGAAGCTCGCAGCACGTTGCGCGTTCGATAAATATGATTGCAGACAGCGGCACAGTTATATTTTCATGAATTGAACTTTTTCCACTCCAAGGGGCACCATATAAGTAAGGCACAGCGTCATGGATTCGAACAATGGGCATATCATCATTCACGATTTTTGTGCCGGGAGCAAATTCTGTCCACAATCTTGTATGAGTGGATTTTCCCGTTCCTGACGGGGCAGAAAACAGAAGCCCTTGGCCGTTATATGCTAAAGAGGATGCGTGGATAATGGTTCCGCCGGCAGGCAAAAGCGCATAACGAAGCACCTCGTGAATCATGTAGTAGGGTCGGCGGTCCGGTGAAAGACTCATAACCTCAGAGGGGCAGAACCAAGCTTCAATATGCTTAAAATCGGGACTGCACACAACTAAATTTAAAATATCATCGGTAATGGTGCGAATGTAATCCACAAATGCATAGCCACCTTCAGGGGTTAAAAACCATTGACGGCTGTTAACCTCGGCGATGAGTGTTCCCTCCGGGGGCATAATATGCTTACAATTTGTATGAATATGATAACATACATCAACATTGGGCGTTTCATCTATTTGATAAGAAGATAAATGGTGTTTTGCAAAATCATCAAAAAAATCATCGGTCTTAATCGTCAGCCCACCCAGTTTATAAAAAAGAGACATGATAATCACTCCTGTCAATTTATTGTATCATGGCCGAGCAGGGTTGTCAACGTTAAAAACCCACAGATATTACGTCTCGAAATCAGTAATTTTGCAGATTGCTACTTGTTTTTGTGTCGGTTTTATGTTACAATAAATAAATAGGTTACAACATATGCAAGGAGAGAGACGGTTGAGAAACGTATTTGATGTTTTAAAAGAAAGAGAACTCATTGCCCAAACGACCCATGAAGA
>JAFWAT010000004.1 GCA_017507525.1 Clostridia bacterium
AAAGCAAGAATACAAATGTTTTGTTTACTGCAGGGTTGGAACTCCGGAGCAACTAACGCAAACAGATGACAAAGAGAAAGAAAATAAATTGTTGAAGATAACACAAAAACATTGATATGTTATCAAATTCATAATTATAGTTTGCAATCTTTGCATATTTATGATATAATATCATGGCGAGAAAATATAGTATTCTCGCAGGTTCTAAAGAACTTTGTTCAGAGAAAATCAGTGGAATTTTTATCGGAAATTTAGTAGGTCCTATTATTCACTGTTCGCCTGACTTGACAAAGTCGAATTGTGTCTTATGATGTTGAAAGGAGTAGAAAAAAGTGCAAAAAATAATTGATTTTCTTGAAAAATTAGATGAAAAGAAAATGATTCATTCAATATTGATTATAGGTCAGTCGAATATGGGGGGAGAGGGTTTAAAGATGAAGTACCTCCCATAATAAATGACAAGCTGTATGTTCTAAGGAACGGACGTTGGCGTGCGATGTATGTTCCGGTAAATCCCGATAGGATTACTTCTGGTATCAATCTTGTTGAGAGTTTTGCAGATTTGTATGCCAAAGAGCATAATGTTGATGTGGGAATAATTCCTTGTGCAGACGGGGGAACCAGCCTCGATCAATGGAAGGTCGGAGGTCTTCTTTTTGACCATGCTTGTTATATGGCAGAATTGGCATCGCGTACCTCAACTATTGCAGCTGTTCTCTGGCATCAGGGAGAATCAGACTGCAACGAGGAACGCTATCCGTTTTATGAAGAAAAACTGACTGTTATTCTTGAGGCATTTCGGAAAAAACTTAATTTATATGATGTTCCGTTTCTGCTTGGCGGACTCGGGGATTATCTGGAATTTTGTGATAGGTCTGATAAGTTTAAGAATTATATTTATATTAATGATGCACTTAAAAAGTCGCGGCTAAAGATAAAATGACCGGATTTGTATCTGCTAAAGGATTAGGCGCAAACCCTGATAATCTTCATTTTTCAGCAGAGGCACTTCGTGAATTCGGTGTGCGTTATTATAATGAATTTGTAAAAATTGAAGACAAAAACAAAGTGTTTGTGGAAAAGAGTACTCCTGACCAAGCAATAAGGAATGATATAGAACATTTATAATCTTGATAAACAGAAATAAATTATTGCTGAAAAATATAGGTATCAAGATTATGCAGTTTTTATAGTAAAGATTTGATATGGAAAGGGAAAGGGAAAAGTAAATGAATAGAAATGATTTATCAAGAGGTAAAAAGGCTGCTTTGTTCCGGGCAAGACAACTGACGGAGTTTGAGTGGACTCCCGTTTGTGACATACCGGTCTATACGAAACAAACAGGTAAAACTGTTCTGCCTGCGGAAAAACTTGTCAGAGGGATGATTTATTCGTCACTGGAACCTACAGACAAGTTTGTTTGCGAAAACATTTCATTTGAGACATTTAATACAATCGTAAATAATCCCGATAGCGCTCTTTATTGCAAAGATATTGCGGGGCATAATAATTCATGGGCGTATTTTGGCCTTGTTTGTAACGGTCTTGTGCGATACGCTCTCAATATTCGCAGACGCTATTCAACGAAAAGGTGGCTTACTATACCCGGTGTGCATTTGATTTATGAGGATTCTCAATATACAGTAGACCAGATAGAAATTTGTGATATCCTTTATGCATTTGGAAAAGGTCGTAACCATGTTGCTCTCGTTACGGACCTCCTTTATGACGAAAAAGGAAAGGTTGTGCAGGTTGAAGTTTCGGAGGCAATCCGACCTTCCTGTGTAAGGCGGTGGTTTACTCCTGAAGAATTCTACGATCATTTCAAGCTATTTGGAATTTGTAGATATGATTATATCGATGCGGTTCCTGAACCCGATGCTGACGATAGCAAGTTTATAGGCGGAAGACTACCCACTCGGTTGCCTGATATTGCTTTGGATTACGGGAACAAAACTAATTACCGTACATATGAAGATGTTGTTATTTCTGTATTCAAGGAAGGAAATAATGAAGTTGAAATTTATAAAGACGGTAAACTGAAGGAAAAATTCGACATTATGGGTAGAGGAAAGGTATCAAGAAAATTTGAAAGAGGATACTATACTGTAAAACTTGTAAATACAGGTGAAGTTTTAGAGTTTTGTGTTACTGACCCTGATATATGTCATAGCGTTAAAGACGGAATCTTGACTGTTAATGCAAATTCATGCGACAGTGAAAGTCGAATACTATACATGGAGTTTCGAGAAAAGGTAACAACTTCCTGTGGCACAGATTACCAGCAATCAGTTGTTAAATTTTATAATCCTTGTTGCAGTGCTCTTTCAAAAGTTGAAGAATTAACGGAAGAAGAAAAAGATAAAGGGATTTTTGCAAGAAAAATTCCGGATGATGCCGACAACTTTAAGGTATATTTTGAAAATAAATACGGTATATGGACTCACACTATGATGAAAATATAATTTTTAGTACCTAACAGATGGGATGGTCCCATTGTACTTTTACTTATGTCCACTCTATAAAACTTAAAAATTAGTCTGCCGATTTTGATATTTACATATACTATCGGGAGCGAGAAAATCCAGTATTCTCGCGGGTTCTAAGGAAAAGTGTTTACGGAAAAACGGTTGAAAAAATAGTGAAAAGTTAGTAGGTCCTATTATTCACTGTTCTCCAGTCTTGACACGAGTCTAATCCGATTTTGTTAAAATCTATATTAAATAATTTTCGATTCAAAAAAGAGGCGTTTTATGAAAGAAGCAGTTCCGAATTATTATCATAAATTTCAGTGTATTGCAGACCGGTGCAATCATAATTGTTGCATTGGCTGGGAGATTGATATTGACGAAGAGACCATGGTGCGATATAGTGCCATGGATGGTGAAATGTGGGAGAGAATCCGGCACGCTATTTCCGGAGAGGTGCCTCATTTTATTTTGCAGGCGGGGGACAGGTGTCCGTTTTTGAATGAAGCCGGACTTTGCGATATTATTTGTGAGTGCGGCGAGGAGGCTCTGTGCGAAATTTGTACCCTGCACCCCAGATTCCGTAATTTTTATGCTGATTTTATAGAGACAGGACTGGGTCTTTGCTGTGAGGAAGCAGCGAGGATAATTCTTTCAGAAACACACAAATTTTCAATGGTTTTGCCGCAAGATGTCAGCCTTCTAGATGAAGAAAGACTGTTTTTTGCAAGACGCCAAAAGATTTTTGACATTTTACAGGATAGAGAAAAAAGCATCAAAGCAAGGTTTTCCATCTTGGCAAGCGCCTTCGGCTTTGATTTTAATTTTTCCCTTGATGCTCTTTGCAGTTTGTACCTGTCCTTAGAAAGGCTTGATGAAGCCTGGACAAAGGAGATTGATGCCTTAAAAGGATTTTCCTTTGATGGCGGGATATTTGAAGATGAAGCTTTTCAGATACGCTTTGAGCAGCTTTCGGTTTATTTTGTGTTCCGCCATCTTACAGAGGCTATGTGGGATGGCGGTTATGAGTCGCGTGTCTGTTTTGTGCTGATGAGCTGCTACTATATAGGTGCACTTTGGGCACGGCACAGGGCAAAAAAGGGTCATCTTAAACTTGATGAATTGGCAGATATCGCAAGGCGGTATTCAGCAGAGGTGGAATATTCAGAAGAAAATTTAGAGATACTGATGCAACCGGATTTTTTGGGATGAAGCTTTTATGGCGGGCAATGCATAACCGACAAATTTAATTTGTGGCTTGACAAAAATACTGTCTTTATTGTATAATAAGTGTGCAAACATTTACACAACTGACGGATTTCGCGAATTGTCGCGGGGGGAATGTAAATGCAAAAAGCCGACCGTCTGGGCAATTCGCTATTCTTAGTGGATTGCCCTTTTTTATTTAATATCCGGCTATCGCTTTTGAATGGAGGAACTTTTTATGAAACACGAAAATTGGAACGGATTTGTGGATGGAATTTGGCAGGACGAAATTAATGTCCGTGATTTTATTCAAAAGAATTATACGGAATATATAGGAGATGAAAGCTTTCTTTCCGGTGCAACGGAACGGACGGAGGGCATTATGAAAAAGGTGCAATCCCTTTTTGCCTTAGAGCGCCAGTATGGCGGTGTTTTAGATATTGATACGGCAACGGTTTCGTCGCTCACAAGTTATTCCCCGGGATATATTGATAAAGATAACGAAATCATTGTTGGCATGCAGACAAACCGCCCCCTAAAGCGTGGGGTGAATCCCTTTGGCGGTATGCGTATGGCACGTCAGGCATGCGAAGCTTATGGCTACAAATTAAACAATAAAATGGAGGAAGAATTTCGGTATCGCACTACCCATAACGATGGTGTTTTCCGTGCTTATACCGACGAAATGCGGCAGGCACGTAAGTGCCACGTCATTACGGGGCTTCCGGATGCTTACGGTCGCGGCAGAATCATTGGCGACTACCGCCGTGTGGCACTTTACGGTGTTGACCGGTTGATTGAAGAAAAGCAGCAGGATAAGAAAAATCTTGCTAATGACCATTTTGACGCTGCTAACATCCGTCTTGATGAAGAGCTTTATAAGCAAATAGAGTTTCTTGGTTACATGAAGGAAATGGCTGCCATGTATGGTTTTGATATCTCCCAGCCGGCAAAGGATGCCCGGGAAGCCATTCAGTGGACTTATTTTGCCTATCTTGGTGCTATTAAAGAACAAAACGGTGCAGCTATGTCCTTAGGCCGTGTCAGTACGTTTTTTGATATTTATATTGAACGTGACATTGCTCGCGGCCTTTTAACAGAAGAGGGCGCTCAGGAGCTGATGGATGATTTTGTTATAAAGCTCCGCATAGCAAGACATCTCCGCACACCGGAATATAATGAGCTGTTTGGCGGCGACCCCATGTGGATTACCGAAGCAGTTGGCGGCATGGGCGAAGACGGCAGAAGCCTTGTAACGAAAAGCTGTTTTCGTATGCTGAACACTTTATACACGCTTGGCTCATCTCCCGAACCGAATTTGACGATTCTATGGTCGACAGCTCTTCCGGAAAACTTTAAAAAATTCTGTGCCAAGGTTTCGGTTGATACAGACTCCATTCAGTATGAAAATGACGATGTTATGCGCCCGATTTACGGCGATGATTATGCCATTGCCTGCTGTGTGTCTGCTATGAAGCTGGGTAAGCAGATGCAGTTCTTTGGTGCACGGTGCAATCTTGCCAAGCTCCTTTTAATTGCCATCAACGGCGGTTATGATACCACAAGCGGCATGCATATCGGTCCGCAAATGCCGCCTTTAGAGGGGGACAAGCTTGATTTTGATGTTGTGATGCAGCGCTTTGATATTTACATTGCATGGCTCAGTCACCTCTATGTTAACACAATGAACATCATCCATTACATGCATGATAAATATGCCTACGAAAAAACACAAATGGCACTTCACGATACAGAAGTGGAACGCTTTATGGCCTTTGGCATTGCGGGGCTTTCGGTTGTGGCAGATTCATTAAGTGCCATTAAATATGCAAATGTGAAGCCTTTGCGCGACGAAAACGGTTTTATTACCGAGTTTGAAACTGTGGGTGCATTCCCCAAATACGGCAATGATGATGACCGTGTTGACTTACTTGCCAAGGATATGGCACATAAGGTGATTTGCGAGCTTCGCAAGACAAAAACCTACCGACAAGCCATTCACACCCTTTCGGTTCTGACCATTACCTCTAACGTTATGTATGGTAAAAACACGGCGGCAACGCCGGATGGCAGAGGCGCCGGTGAACCTTTTGCGCCCGGTGCTAATCCCATGCATAACAGGGAAGAGAACGGTGCGTTGGCATCCTTAAATTCCGTTGCAAAAATTAGTTACGACGATTGCCGTGACGGCGTTTCCAATACATTTTCCATCACGCCGGAGGCTTTGGGCAGAGGTGACGAGGAGCGCATACAGAATCTGGTAGCAATTTTAGATGGCTATTTTGCCAAAAAGGCACATCATATTAATGTGAACGTGCTAAACCGGGAAACTCTTATGAAAGCCTATGAAAATCCCGAAGCGTATCCGAATCTTACCATTCGAGTTTCCGGCTATGCTGTTAACTTCAATAAGCTTTCCCGCGAGCAACAGCGAGAGGTTATCAGCCGCACCTTCCATGAGGTGATATAATGAAGGATAGCGTGGGCAGGGTCCACTCTATACAATCTATGGGCACGTTAGATGGTCCCGGTGTCCGCTTTGTGGTGTTTATGCAAGGCTGTCATCTTAGGTGCAAGTGCTGCCATAATCCCGATACGTGGGATGTATGTGGCGGTACAGAGTATCTGCCTGCAGAACTGGTGGCAAAAGCCTGCCGTTATCGGGAATATTTTGGTGCAGAGGGCGGCATTACGGTTTCCGGCGGAGAACCTCTTTTACAAGCCGGATTTGTACATGACCTTTTCAGGCTTTGTCATAGGGAAAACATACATACCTGTCTTGATACATCGGGCAGCATTTTAAACGATACTGTCAGACATCTTCTGGCAGAAACCGACAGAGTACTTCTGGATATTAAATATACGGAAGACGGGCTGTATCATGACCATGTGGGCTGCTCACTATCGGCACCGCTGGAATTTTTGGCATATCTTGATGAACAAAAAATCCCCACCACCTTAAGACAGGTGATTATTCCCGGCATTAATGATGGCAAAGAGAATGTTTTGAAGCTGAAGGAGATTGCAGAAAAACATTCTTGCGTGGCTCAAATTGAGCTGTTACCTTTTCGGAAAATCTGTCAGACAAAGTATGATGCTATGGGGCTTCCTTTCCCCTTTGGGCACATCCCTGAACCGAAGCGGGACGTAATAGAAGCACTGCAGAATGTGATTCCGGATTACGTATAGAACAGGAAGAAGCCTGAATAAGTGCGGTGCAGGGCTGTGACTGTAATATTAATATTTTAGAAAGTTTGAGATTTTGTTATGAAAAAGTTTTTCTCTGTATTATTAGCTTGCATGATGTTTGCTTCGTGTCTTTTCGTTCCGGTTTTTGCCGATGAAGACATTACAGTTTTTGTTAACGGTGAGGAATTAATCAGTGACGTTCCGCCACAAACCCTTCCTGTTTATGATGCGCAGGGCGGGTATGCAGGAGACAGGGTCATGGTTCCGCTTCGTGCTATTAGTGAGAAGCTGAATGTAGATGTATACTGGGATGGCGATACCTCCGGTATTACGCTCTACAGAAAAGATAATCTCTATATTATGTGGGCGAACATGGATACAGCATTTCATCTCCAGGGCATTGGACTTGAAAAAAGCTATGAAATGGACGTTCCACCGACCATTATCAATTCAAGAACGTTGGTTCCGGTCAGAGCGGTCGCTGAAATTCTGGGAGCAGTGGTGGAATGGATTCCTGAAACCAAAACGGTTGAGATTCGGTGTGACTTAGGAGAGATTGAAAAAAACGAGACGATTGCTGAACAATGTAACATTTATCAGGTTATTTTAAAAAGCGTTTATCAGACCTATAAAAGCTATGCAAACGGCACGCTGGAGACCGTAACGGGTAAGTTTGTGATGGAGTCAGGTGAAGAGATTCGATTTGAATTGTATCCGCAATTGGCACCGCAAACCTGCAGCAATTTCATTAAGCTTGCAAAAGAAAAATTCTATGACGGAACTATTTTCCATCGCGTTGTTCAAGACTTTGTTGCACAAGGTGGTGGCTTTGATACAGCCGGAAACCAAAAGCTTGCAGAAACGGTTTATGGCGAATTTGTTCTCAATGGATTTTTTAATTTAGTGCCCCACAAGCGTGGGATGTTGTCTCTTGCCAGACCGGATGCTTACGACGGAGGCAGTTGTCAGTTCTTTATTGTACAGAAAGATGCCCCAACTTTGAACGGTGGCTATGCGACGTTTGGTCGCATCACAGAGGGAATGGAAATTGTTGATGCAATTTGCGCAGCAGAAACGGACGAATACGAAAAGCCTGTAAAGCCGATTGTTTTGAAACAGGTTGTGATTGACTGATATATTACAATGAATCAATGTGTGTAAAATTTTTGTGCCGCCTCGCTTTTTTAGTGAGGCGGCACGTGTCTTTATGCACTACAATGAAACCAGCCGCACAGCGGTTGTTAAAAGGAAACAGAGAAGTGCGCCGACGGCGGTGGGGAGGAGGAACGCCACCAAAGTCCAGCGCCAGCTTCCTGTTTCTTTTTTTATGCTGAGTACGGTGGTAGAACAGGGCCAGTGCATGAGAGAAAAAATCATGGTGCAGGCAGCTGTCAGCCAGGTCCAGCCATTGTCTATGAGCAGGGCTTTTAAAGCAACCAGATTGTTAAACTCTGTTAGAGTGCTTTCAGACATGTAAGCCATAATAGCAATGGGCATGACAATTTCGTTAGCAGGAAACCCCAGAATAAATGCCATTAAAAGTACGCCGTCAAGACCTATGATTTTGGCAACGGGGTCTAACATAGCGGCTGTGTGGGCAAGCAGAGTGGAGCCTGCGACGGAAATATTTGCCATAGCATAAATCACCAATCCTGCCGGTGCGGCAACGGTGACAGCGCGACCCAATACAAAAAGCGTTCTGTCAAAAACTGACCGAATCAGCACTTTACCAACCTGCGGGCGCCGGTAGGGAGGAAGCTCCAACGTAAAGGAAGAGGGAACGCCCTTTAAAACGGTTTTGGAAAGGAGCCATGAGGAAGCAAGGGTCATGGCGATGCCCAGCAGAATCAAGGCAGTTAGCAGTATGGCGGCATAGACAGAGGAGAGAATGCCGGTTGCACCGGTTATGAAAAACATGGTAATAATGGAAATCAGCGTGGGAAACCGGCCGTTACAAGGTACGAAGCTATTCGTTAAAATGGCAATCAGCCGTTCTCTGGGAGAGTCGATAATTCGGCAACCAATGACACCGGCGGCGTTGCAGCCAAACCCCATACACATAGTAAGCGCCTGTTTGCCGCAGGCACAACACTTTTTTAAAGAATGATCTAAATTAAATGCCACACGGGGAAGGTAGCCTAAATCTTCAAGCAGGGTAAACAGCGGGAAAAAGATTGCCATGGGCGGCAACATAACGGAGACAACCCAGGCGAGAACACGGTACACGCCTGATACCAGCGCACCCTGAAGCCAAACAGGCAGATGCATTGCCCGGCACAAGCCGGCAAGGGGCTCCTCGAGTCCCAGTAAAAAGGAGGATAAAAGGCTTGAGGGATAATTGGCGCCGGTAACAGTGAGCCACAAAACAAATAGAAGCAGCAGAATCATGACAGGTATGCCTGTTAGCTTTCCGGTTAATAGACGGTCTGCATGAAGCTGATGTCGGTCATAGAGCTCACGGGCGCAAACGGCATCTTTTGTGATTGCTTCTGCAGCGTTAAAAACATCAGAAACCAGTGCGTCGCGTAGGCGTGTCGTATTATAACCCTTAAAGGTAAGCAGTTTTTTGGCACGATTTAGCGCATCATTAAGATTTTTGTTTTCAAGGGGAGAAAACCCCAGAAACTGCTGAATTGAATGAAGGAAGCCGGTCTCAGAATCCAACAGCTTGATTGACAGCCAACGGGCAGGCAAACGGTCGGTTACAAGAGATGCAAACGGCTCTATCATACTGATTGCCTCTTCTATTTCAGGGCGGTAGGTAACTTGCTTTGGAGTGGGCGGGCTTTGGCAGACCTCTTCGATGGCTTTCATGAGAGAATCAAGCCCTTTGCCTTGCCTTGCGCTGGTGGGGACAACGGGGACGCCAAGTAAGGAAGCAAGCTTTTGACAGTTAACGCAGATATGCTTGCGCTTGGCTTCGTCCATGAGGTTTACGCAAAGAACGACACGGCTTGAAATCTCCATGGTCTGCAAAACAAGGTTTAAGTTTCGCACAAGACAGGTTGCATCGCAAACAATGACAACAGCATCGCATTCTGAAAAACATAAAAAGTCTCTTGCAATTTCCTCTTCGGCAGAGTGAGGGACCAATGAATATGTACCGGGAATATCCACTAAGGTGTAGGCGTTATTTTCAAACGTAAATGTTCCCCAGGAACTGCCCACGGTTTTGCCGGGCCAATTGCC
>JAFWAT010000070.1 GCA_017507525.1 Clostridia bacterium
TCGGTTTTATGTTACAATAAATAAATAGGTTACAACATATGCAAGGAGAGAGACGGTTGAGAAACGTATTTGATGTTTTAAAAGAAAGAGAACTCATTGCCCAAACGACCCATGAAGATGAAATCAGAGAACTTCTGGGCCGCGAAAAGGTTACTTTTTATATTGGTTTTGACCCTACGGCAGACAGCCTGCACGTTGGTCATTTTCTGCAGATGGTGGTTATGCGCCACATGCAGGATGCAGGCCATCGCCCCATTGCTTTAGTCGGCGGCGGTACAGCTATGGTTGGTGACCCCTCCGGCAGAACAGATATGCGCCAGATGATGACGGTGGAAACCATTAATCATAACAGTGAATGTTTTAAAAAGCAGCTTTCAACCATTGTTGATTTTTCTGAAGACAAAGCCATTATGGTGAACAATGCCGATTGGCTTCGTGATTTAAATTATATTGAATTTCTGCGTGACATCGGCTCTTGCTTTTCGGTTAATGAAATGCTGCGTGCAAAGTGCTTTCAGACTCGTTTGGAGAAGGGCCTTTCTTTCATTGAATTTAACTATATGCTGATGCAGAGTTATGACTTTTTGCAGCTTAACAAAGAATATGGTTGCCAGATTGAGTTGGGCGGCGATGACCAGTGGAGCAATATTTTAGGCGGTATTGATTTGGTTCGCCGTAAGGAAAACAAGCAGGTTTACGGCATGACCTTTGCGCTCCTGACAACCTCTGACGGCAAAAAAATGGGTAAAACCGCAAAGGGTGCATTGTGGCTTGACCCCAACAAAACAACACCTTATGAATTCTATCAGTATTTCAGAAACGTTGGTGATGATGACGTTATCCGTTGCTTAAAGCTAATTACCTTTGTTCCTATGGAAGAAATTCATCGCTTAGAAAAGCTTTCCGGTCAGGAATTAAACGAAGCGAAAAAGATTCTTGCTTTTGAAGTAACCAAGCTGGTTCACGGTGAGGAAGAAGCGAAAAAAGCAATGGAAACAGCAGAAGGCTTATTTGCCAGCGGCGGGAATACAGAAAATATGCCCTCAACGGAAATGGAGCTGACAGAAGAAGCTTACGGCTTGTTAGATGTCATGCAGATTGCCGGTTTGATTCCTTCAAAAGGTGAGGGTCGCCGGTTGATTCAGCAGGGCGGCGTTTCTGTGAATGACGAAAAGATTACCGATGTTACCTATCAGGTAACTGCCGATGCACTTCGTGAAGGCATTGTTATTAAAAAAGGTAAAAAGGTCTATCACAGAGTTACCGGCAAATAATTCACGTTATAAGCAAAATGCGCCCCCGGGATTTCCGGGGCGTTTTTATCTAATGATTTTTCTTAAAGGAGTGATCAGATGCCTATTAAAATACCCAATATGCTTCCGGCAACGAAAACCTTGACGGAAGAAAATATTTTTGTGATTACTGAGACACGGGCTCTGACCCAGGACATCAGACCCCTTAAAATCGCTATTTTAAACCTGATGCCTACGAAAATTGAAACAGAAACACAGCTTGCACGTCTTTTGGGAAATACACCGCTGCAGGTGGAATTGACATTACTCAATACGAGCAGTTATAAATCTAAAAATATTAGCGAAGAGCATATGCTTGCCTTTTATAAAACCTTTGACGAGGTAAAAGACGAAACCTTTGACGGCATGGTGATTACCGGTGCACCGGTGGAGCAGATGCCCTTTGAGGAGGTTATTTACTGGGAGGAGCTTTGCCGCATTTTTGAATGGACGAAGACCAACGTGACCAGTACCTTTCACATCTGCTGGGGTGCTCAGGCAGGGCTTTATTATCATTACGGCGTTCCTAAGCATCCGCTTAAGGAGAAGCTTTTCGGGGTGTTTGACCACAAGGTTGAGCATCAATCTTCCATTTTGTTCCGTGGTTTTGACGAGGTTTTCCGTGCGCCGCATTCACGGCACACCACCATTTTGCGTGAGGATGTGGAAAAGGTCCCTGAACTGAAAATTCTGGCAAGCTCGGAAGAAGCGGGGCTGTATGTGGTCAGCACAGCACGCGGTCGACAGATTTTTGTGACAGGGCATTCGGAATATGATAGAGATACTTTGAAAAAAGAGTATATGCGTGATGTAAATGCAGGGCTTCCCATTTCAGTGCCCTATCAGTATTTCCCCGATGATGACCCTACAAAAGACCCTGTTGTTACCTGGCGAAGCCATGCGAATCTTTTGTATTCTAACTGGCTCAATTATTTTGTATATCAGGTAACGCCTTATGATATCACAAAAATTAAGAAGTAATGGAAAGAGACTGTAGCAGACGGAGACATTTTGCTACAGTTTCTTTGCATATATAAGACAACTTAGGAAATACTATGGTCAAAAGGAGGTTTTTGACCATGGTAGAACAAGATACAATTAAACTGTTGCGTGAATGCGATGCCGGTGTTAAGATGGGGGTGTCCTCTATTGAAGATGTGATTACCTATGTAAAAGATGAAGAAATGAAAAGTAAGCTCTCTGAGTGTAAATCAGACCACGAAAAGCTAAGGGGAGAATTGCAGGGATTGCTTCGCGATTATCACGATCAGGGTAAAGAGCCTAATCCTATGGCAAAAGGTATGTCTTGGATGAAAACCAGCGCAAAGCTTATGATGAACGAATCCGATGAAACCATTGCTGATTTAATGACGGACGGCTGCAATATGGGCGTTAAGTCCTTAAATCGTTACCTGAATCAGTATCAGGCGGCAGACGAAAAAACAAAAAATCTGGCAAAAAGCCTGATTCATCTGGAAGAGCAGCTTGCTGTTGATATGAGACCGTATCTTTAAAAATTTACTAATAAAGAAGGGGCTGTAGCAAAATGATTTCATTTTGCTACAGTCTCTTTTCTTTCAAAAAAATAACCGCTAATTTGTGCAAGTTTTCGAGGGAAATTTCCTTGATTCTTTCTTTTGATTATGGTATAATGAACGCATACCTTAATAAATTTTAATATGTTGCGTTCATTGCACCATAAATTACCTTAAAAATTTAAATCGGAAATTTATGGTATAATGAACGCATACCTTAATGAATTTTAATATGTTGCGTTCATTGCACCACAAATTACCTCAATGATTTAAATAAGAAATTTGTGGTGTATTAATTTTCCAAGCCGTTTTTGGGTTTTGGGCGGGATTACTAAAAATTGTTGGAGGAAACGTAAGATGAAGGCGAAATTATCGTCGATTTGGTACGGCGCGCTGAAGCTTTTAAAAGAAAAACAGGAGATTAGCCAATCGGCTTATGATCACTGGGTGGAACCGCTGATTCCGGTGGGGATTACTGAAGAAGCAATTTATTTAAAGGTTCCCACAGAGCTGCATTTTGAAATTGTTAAATCCATGTATTTGGAACATATCAAAGAAGCAGTGAACCTTTGCTCGGATACCTACTATAATGTGGAGCTTTTAGATTATAATGAGCCGTTGCCGGCAGAACTGGAGGCTACCGTTACCTTTGCGGACAGAACAGATGATGCGGTGACCTTAAATCCGAGGTACACCTTTTCATCCTTCGTGGTAGGGGATTCTAACCAGCTCGCGCACGCTGCATCTCAGGCAGTATCAGAACGTCCGGCGGATGCTTTTAACCCCTTATTTATTTATGGCGGACCGGGACTGGGCAAGACCCATCTGGTGCAGGCAATTGGTAACCGTATTAAAGAAAATAATCCCGCTGCTAATATTTTGTATATTACCAGCGAAAAGTTCACCAACGATTTTATTAAAACTGTGGCAGATAAGAACATGGTGGATTTCAGAAATAAATATCGTACCTGTGATGTATTGATTATTGACGATATTCAGTTTATTTCAAACAAAGACAGAACACAGGTGGAATTTTTCCATACCTTTAACGCGCTGCATGAATCCAATAAGCAGATTATTATTACCTCTGACCGCCCACCCCGTGAGATTAAGGAGTTAGAGGACAGGCTCAGAACCCGCTTTGAGTGGGGATTGATTGCCGACGTGAAGCCACCGGATTTCGAAACCCGTGTTGCTATTTTAAAGAAAAAGGCAAGCGAAGAAAATTTCGAAGTGCCGGATGATATTTTGTTTTACATAGCGGAGAATTTAAAATCCAATATCAGAAACTTAGAAGGTGTTTTAAAGCGCTTAATGGCATATAAGGTGCTCATGGGCAAGACCATTACCATGCAGCTTGCCGATGAAGCCATTAAAGAATTTTTGAATAAATCCGATGATCCTCATATTAACACAGAATACATCTTATCCATTGTATCTAATTATTTTAACCTGACATCAGATGAAATTCTGTCTTCAAAGCGCACGCAGGAGATTTCTTATGCACGGCACATTGCTATGTATTTAATGCGGGAATTTACCGGCCTTTCCTTGCCGAAAATCGGCAAAGAGCTGGGCGGAAGAAACCATGCGACCATTATTAACGGCATTAATAATATTAAAGACAGCATGGAAAAAAATGAGGATACCAAAAAGATTGTGGAAGAACTCATCACAAATCTGGAAAACAGACAGTAAACGAGGTGGCGGCGTGAAGGTTTCGATTGAAACAGAGTATATTAAGCTGGATCAGCTTTTAAAGTATGCCGGTATTGCCTATTCCGGCAGTGATGCAAAAGAGTTGATTTGGTCAGGTAGCGTCAGCGTAAACGGTGAGCCTTGCGATATGCGGGGTAAAAAAATTCGCCCGGGGGATGTTGTGTTTTTGGAGTTGGGCGATGAAAATGTGGAAATTACGGTGGAATAGCCTATGTATATTAAAAGTTTGACCCTGAAAAACTTTCGTAATTACGAAGAACAGAGTCTTACCTTTGATGAAAAGACCAACGTGTTTCAGGGGAACAATGCACAGGGTAAAACCAATTTGCTTGAGGCACTTTATCTTTTTAGCATGGGTAAATCCTTTCGCACGAATCAGGATGCAGATTTAATCCGCTTCGGTGAAAGCTATACAAAGGCGTCTCTTACGTTTTGCGACAGAAACCGGAAGCACACGTTAGAGATTATTATCTTGCGGGATAAAAAGAAGCAGATTAAAATTAACGGCTTAACCATCAGCCGGCTTGGTGAGCTGATGGGGCACTTGAATGTGGTCTTGTTTTATCCTGAGGAGCTTGGGCTGGTGAAGGAGGGTCCTCACGTTCGCCGTCGGTTTATGGATGTGGCGCTTTCGCAGCTGAGACCGGGGTATTATCATACCTTGGGGCAGTATCATCGAGTGGTGGACCAACGGAATAAGCTGATTAAGAGAATCAGAATGGCGGGTTCTGCCGATTTATCTGATACGATGTTTGTGTGGAATGAGCAGCTTGCCGCCCTTGGCATGGAACTGATGCACTATCGTGAGGAATTTATGGGTCGATTAGGGGTTTTGGCTGCAAAAGCCCATTTTGAGGCATCCGGTGAGAAGCTGACTCTTGTCTACAAACCGCGGTTTGAAAGTAAGGAAGCGTTTTTGGAGAAACTGGAGTCCGGTTTTGAACGAGAATTGGAGCAGGGCTATACACTGCATGGTCCGCATCGAGAGGATTTTGAAATTTTTATTAATGATAAAGAGGCAAAAACCTTTGGCTCTCAAGGGCAGCAACGCAGTGCGGTGCTCTCTTTAAAACTGGCTCAGGCGGATTTGCTGTTTGAAGAATATGGAGAATATCCGGTTCTTTTGCTTGATGATATTATGAGTGAATTAGACCAGAACAGACGGTCTTATCTTGCCGGAAGAATCCCTGATAAGCAGGTGTTTATCACCTGCACGGAGCTTGATGCTCTGCTTCATGGTGGCAAGATTTTTAATGTGTCAAGCGGGAAAGCGGTATTACAGTAAAAGAGGGAGAGTTATGTTTTTACATTTAGGCTCTGATGTGGTTGTGAATATGGCAGATGTGATTGCCATTTTAGATTTAGATGTTACCAGCACATCGAAAATCACTCGTGAGTTTTTGGCAGTGGCAGAGGACGAGGGGTTTGTGGTGAACGTTTCAGAGGATTTGCCGAAATCCTTTGTCATTACGGAAATTGACAAAAAAAGCCGTGTGTTTGTTTCGCCGATATCCACAGCGACGCTCTTAAAGCGTGCTAAGGGAAACGGCGGGATTATTGGACTATAAAAGGCATAAAAAAAGACCGGATATCCGGTCTTTTTTTGATGGCGTTACACAATAACAGCCTGATTTTGTTTTTCTTTAATGACCTTTAATAATTCAGAAAGCGGTTTGCCGGCTTTTAACATCTCAAAGTTTGCCATGATGTTTTTGTAAGCAGCATCGCTCTCAGAAAGACCTGCAACCTCAGTTAAGATTACTTCCGGTGTCATGGGTTCTTCACCCTCGCGGCGGAAGAGGAGAGAAGCGGCGATTGCAGCTTCAATAAAGTCAGTTGCAACTTCCTGTTCCTGACACAGGCGCAGGGCACCAATCATACGGTCATTGGGAGACAGCTTACGCTTAATGTCACCACCGACACGTGCAGCGGTATCCCCTAACTGCTTGTTGGAGAAGCGGTAAACCAGGTTTTCAACATGGTTGCTTAAACCCTGGAATTCTACATTATATTTTTTGCTCATGGCAAGAGCAGATTCCTGCATGGCGCGGAGGACAATCAGTTCAACCTCAGGGATGCCGATGCTCTCCCAAATGGTTTCCTTGCCAAGATACTGACCCAGATAAGCGGTAGAAGCATGACCCATGTTATGGACAAACAGCTTTCTTTCAATATAATAAGAGAAAGGTGCGAAGGGCACTAAGTTTTCAATAGCGGGAATTTCACCACGGAAAGCGTTTTTGTCAACCGGCAGACGGTCATAGCGCTCTACGCAAACACGCAGGGGGTTGCCGTCTTTCATCGCATCGGTCTGGATGGGAACCATTCTGCCGATGGAAGCTTCAACAAAACCGACTTTGTCTAAGAACTTGCGCTCCTCTTCTGTCATCAGGTCAGAAATCATACCCTTTAAAAATTCATCAGCGCCGATTAAGTTTTCGCAGATGATGATATCTAAGGGTTGTTTGTTGCCTGTGGTGAAGCGCCGTACAATACCTTCTTTAAAAGGCTTTACAACGAATTTTAATACGTTAACACCCACAGCGGTGGCGCACAGGTCAGCCTCTGCGATGGCGTCAGCCACAGCGTCTAAATCGTTGCCGTCAATACCGCTGATGTTTTTAACGATAACTTCGTCATAACCCTCGCCCTTTAAAATTCTGACGGGGTATTCGTTTTGTGTATTCAAGGCGGTGAGCAGCTCTTGATTAACGTCAACAAAGCTGACAGCATAACCTGCCTGAAACATCAGCTGGCCGATGAAGCCTCTGCCGATGTTGCCGCCACCGTACATAACAGCTTTTTTCATTTTGTTCTCTCCATTCTTTCTCAACCGGGTTGATTTTCTTCCATAAATTTCTTAATTTCCTCATAGGACTTAATACCGGTGGAAGCACCAACCTCCATAACGCAATGGGTTGCAACTGCGTTTGCAAACTGTGCACTTTCAGTCATGGACATGCCATGGGTTAAGCCATACAGGAAGCCGGAACAGAAAGAGTCACCAGCACCGGTGGTGTCTACAGGCTTGTAGCCTAAATATGTAGGCATGATAACGCCTTCAGATTCTTTGGTTTCGCGAACATAGCAACCGTCCTTACCAACCTTAATGGCAACGTGCTTTGCACCTAAATCAAAGAAATAATCAGCAATGTCTTTTAACTCTTCTCTGCCGTCAGCAAACATTTTAGCTTCATCAATGCTGGGGATGAAATAGTCAATGTAAGGCATGCAAGGACGGATTACGTCCATCCAGCGGCCGGAATTGTCCCAAGCACTGTCAAGCACGGTAATTTTGCCCATTTCTTTACATTTCTTTAAGAATTTTGCACAGGGCTCACCATCAAAATTCGGCATCAGCATGGTGCCGGCAACAAAAACAACCTTTGAATCACGGATAACGTCATAGTTTACATCGCTTTCGGTGAATGCGCCGTTTGCACCAACACAGTGCAGGAAGGAACGCTCGCCGCTTTCGTCAATGGTAACAACGGAAGCGGAAGTGGGGTGTTCTTTGCTGATTTTGATACCATCAGTAGACAAGCCAAGTTTTTTGATTTCTTCCAGCAGGAAGGTACCAAAGCCGTCATCGCCAACCATGCCCATTAAGGCAATGTTTGCACCCAGCTTTTTCATATCAGCGCCGGCGTTCATAGCGCAACCGCCGGTGTAGAGATTCAAGCTGTCAATCTGGGTCAGCTTGCCGGGTTCAGGAAGCCCGGTAACGGGTTTTGCGATACAGTCAGCAACGAAGATGCCGACGCAAGTTACATCATACATTTTTGTATCCTCCTAAAAATTCTTACTTATTTAATAAAACCTACCCTTTATTATATACCCAAACGGGCAGATATGCAAGACCATTCTTTGGAAAAGTCCTTTTTTTCACCAATTTATTCCGAAAGCAGTTCCCAGATGGCGTCGTCTTTTAAGGGGGGTGCCACACGGTAGGGGTCGGTATCTGCCCGGAAGGCACACACGGAATGATAGCGGCAATATTCACAGGGGAGAGACTGGTTATTTTTGCAGGGAGAAATTGCCGCGCCTCCGTGCAAAATTTCACGCCCCAATTCTCCGGCGGTTTTGCGGATATAGGCTGAGAGCTTTTTAAACTGCTCTAAAGTGGCATAGCTGCCGCTTGACTCTGACAAGGTGCCGTCCTTCTTTATATATGCCGGCAGGATGGCAGAATGACCGGAGATGCCTTGGTCCATAGCTCGAACGATGTCAGCATCTTTTAGCAAAAGTCCGCTCATTTTAAACTGCTTTAAAAGGGCGGCCTCTGTATTTTTTTCTGTGGCATTTACGGTTTGGTCCGCTAAACGGAAATAAAACATGCCGGCAGGTTTTATGTTTTCGCCAAGAAAATCACCTTCGCTTGCGGCCGTCAGGTATACAGCCAGCTGCAATGACAACCCGTTATACACATCACTTAAGCGGAAGCTTTTATTTCCAGTTTTGTAATCAATGATTTTAATGTAAATCTCTGCATCTTTCTGCAATACGTCAATGCGGTCAATGCGCCCAATGAGGGTGATGGTTTCACCGGTGGGAAGAGTTACAGTAACCGGTGGGAGTTCTCCCTTTTCATCAAAAGCGACCTCAAAAGCACAAGGCTCAAACTCACCTTTTTTTACATGCGTTACAATCATTTGCAGCATTTTAGCAAGCTGGACTTTTAAACGCCGAATGAGTGCATGTAAACGGCTTTCTGTATACAAATGCTGGATAAAGAGCGTTGCAAACAGCTCGTCTACTGTGTCGTTAGCTAAATGGGTAACGGCTTCTTCATCTAAAGTTGCAAAGCTTCCATTATTACGGGTGATTTTTTGAGAGGCAATTTCCACCAGCTTGTGCAAAAGGTGACCGATATCCGGTGCATCAATTTTTAAAATTTTTCGCTCCTTTGCCCTTAAACCGTAACGCAAAAAATAAGAGAAAGGGCACAAGCTGTAGCTTTCAAGCTGGGTAATGCTGCCGCGGAGATTGTGGCCGTAAAGGCTTTGTGCTAGCGCAGGCGATAAATCCGGCACACGGTGGGTATACTGGCTGTATGTTAGCATGGCAGCATATTGTTTTTCATAGTCCGGATCTTGTTTGAACCGCTTGCGAAGCGCTGATGCGGTGGCATCTGTATCAGTAAAATGCTCTAAAAGATATTGCCACGCAGACTGCTTGCCGGCAATGAGCCTGTCAGGCTCCGGCGGTGTCAGCAAATTATCTGTAACAGATAGGTTTGGAAACAGCTTGTAGAGTCTCTCGATTAAGGGAGAGGGCAAAAGACCCTTTCCCTCTAAATCTGCAACTGCGTAGCTGATATGCATAGAGGCGGAGCTTACCGTTAAAGCGCTGTACACTAAGTATTGGTTTTGGAAGGCAATTTTCTTTCCATCTGGGCCCAGATTGAGACCTTGATTTTCCAAAGCGGTACGCTCTGAATCTTTGATTAAGCCTTCTTGGGGCGGAGCAGAGGGAAAGGTGCCGGCATTTGCCCCAATTACATATAATGCCTTTATGTTTTTGACAAGTGAACGACCTGTGTCGCCTAATACCACTTGGTCAGCAGCGGGGGGGATGGTTGACATTTCGCACTGGGACAGTCCGGCGGTGATGATGTTTTTCAACCGTTTCATGCCGATTTTTTCTTCGCCCAGGCAAGTGACAAGCTCATCCAGCAGTGAAATCAGTAAATTATATATTTCACCGTGCTCTTGCGCCAGCTGGTGCTGACCGGTGGTTTTCATAAATTCGGATTCTTCTTTTACCTTATTATATAACCCTATGTTTTCAAAGAAATGGAACAAAGCTTCAGCACGGTGAGAAGCCTGACGGTTTTCTGCTAAATCGTTTCGCAGTGTTAGCAGAGGGGATAAAACCCGGTCGCGAATCGATAATAACGCTTCGGCTTCTAAGGCGTTGGTTTGCTCAAAATCTTCTGTTTGGTAAAATACAGAATCTGCCTGCTTTAAGAAACGGTCATGATCCAGCCAGTCTTTTTGTTTGAGCCTGCCGGAAAGAGCAAAATTTTCAAGCTTATCCGCTTCCTCCATAGAAATGCCGGCATAACCGGTTTTTATATAGTCCATTAAAACTTCTGTTTCGATGCCTTTGGTTAACAATTCAAATACGGAGAGCAGCATAATTATGATTGGGTGAGAAAGTAAAGGCGTTTTTTGGTCGATAAATACAGGAATTTGATAGACTGGAAAAACCGTTTTAATCAAAGTGGTGTAAAGCTCCGGGTCACCGGCGATGATGGCAATATCACGGTAACGCAGTCCTTTTTCTGCCACTTCCTTACAGATGTTTGCGGCAAGCACCTGTACTTCTGTATAAAGGTCAGGGGCAATATATAGGGATATGTCTTGAGTTTCTTCCTTATATATAGTGGGTGGATAGTTTCGGTATTCTGTTTCAAAGTGTAAAAGCTCTGCCGATTTTTTGAAACGGTGTTTTTCTGTCAGTACAATCGGCGGATTCACCAATGCACCTGCTTTGTGGGCAATGGCATACAGGCTTTGCGCTGTGGATATGACAGGTTTAAAGATGCCCCCGGCTTCCGGCAGACTCCCTAAGGTAACATACACCTCCGCACCGCCGACAAGCAGAGCGTGAATGCAATCCAGTTCTGCCGGCGTGAAGCGGAAAAATTCATCAATAAATATGCATGTGCCCTTAAATAAATGGTTGCTTGTCAAATATGAAGACAAAAGCGTTAAATAATCTTCGCTGTCAGTATAGTCAGCAGACATCAGTGCCTGATATTCATTATATATTAAGGAAAGCTCTTTTAATTTCATTGAAAAATAAGGGTTGTCTGCCTTGGCAGCAGACAGCATCTGGGGCGTAATTTCTGAACGTTTACACTCTGCAATAAATGTCAACATAGAATCAATAAAACCGGGTTTTGTTGCGGCGTGTTTATATAAGGTAAGAGAATCGCCAGACTTGAGGATTGCTTTTGACAAAAGCATACTCTTGCCGATTTTGGTGACAGAATTTCGCAATGTGCCGTTTTTCTTTAAAATTTTAAATGCCAGACGCCTAAAGGAAATGGAGGTAACGTCATCAGAAATAAAGCCGATTTTTTCAATTAATCGGCTCTCAGATGCGTGCGCAAATTGCTCCGGAACAATCATCATAGAGCGTGTGCCTTTTTGAAAAAGACCTTGCATGGAGGAGATACAATATTCACTTTTTCCGGTTCCGGATTCGCCGAAAATAAGGGTCAAAGGCATACAAATTTCTCCTTTTTTTATCAGGGACAATACCATAAAAATGCGATCTAAAACATATGAAAGATACCATAATTATATCCTAAAAAAGGCTTTTGGTCAATGAAAACCGGCTAAAATTACAGCAAAAAACGAAAAAAAGAGCCAAGTTTGGAATAATTTTACTTTTTTTGACCTATGATATGTTATAGCAAGGGTTTGACTTAATTTTGTAATAAAAATTGAATAAAAAACATGAACGTTTTCTGCTCAAATTAAAGAATTTGTTTGACTTTTGACCAAAAGTATTTTATAATAGTCAATACGCGCTTGCAAATCGTAATAATTTTGTAACAAATGCGTTATAATTTTTGTAGAAATTTGTAGTATTTCTCATAAGATGATAGAGAAAGGATGTGCTTACATGAAACAGATGAAATTTTTAAATCTGAATTTTGTAAAGTCAATATCACTTCGCAGCGTCTTGGTTATTTTGAGTGCTTTGCTTGTTATTTCCACAGTGAGCTTTACCTTGATTGGTTTTGTTGTTACAAAAGATATTACAATTATTGACGGCAGCAAAATCATGAAAGTTACCACAACCAGAATTTATGTAGATGAGATGCTGGCAGAGCAGGGCATTACACTGCAAAACGGTGATATGCTTTCTATGCCGCTGCATTCTGTTCTGCGTAATGATGATAAGCTTATTATTAAGCGGGGTAAAGCAATTTATGTGACTGTTGATGGTGATGTGAAGGAGATTCACAGCAATGCTTCTACACTCAAAGAGGCATTGGAGGAAAATAATATTGTTCTTGGTGCTCTTGATGAAATTGAGCCGGGGCTTGATACGCCGGTTGTAAAAGACATGCAGGTACGAATTTGCCGCGTGTTGGTTTCGGAGGATATGCGAGAAGAGGTTGTTCCCAGGCAGACAATTGTCCAGCCTAACACAAGCCAACGTGCAAGCTATTCAAACATATTGACAGAAGGCAGTGACGGCTCTGCGCAGGTTTTATACCGCGTTGTCACCCGTGACGGTGTGGAAATCAGCCGTGAGGAAATTACGCGCACTGTAACCAAGGCACCTGTTGATCAGGTTGTGGAAAAGGGCATTCTGGGGGCTAAAACTGTCGCAACCTCTACAAATGCGTTAAAAGTGAAAAACATAATTCAATGCACGGCAACGGCTTATACGGCAACCCCTAATGGCAGAGGTGGCTTTATTGAAAGAACAGCCAGCGGCAGACCGGCGTCTTACGGTGTTGTTGCGGTAGACCCAAGAGTGATCCCTCTGGGAACAAAGCTGTATATTGAATCCTTAGACGGCTCCTGGGCGTATGGCTTTGCAATTGCAGGTGACACCGGCGGGGCAATTAAGGGTAAAAAGGTTGATTTGTTCTTTAACACATATAACGAATGTATTCAATACGGCAGACGCCAAATCAAAGTATATATTTTAGAGTAGTATATAAAAAAGGGGCTGCAGCAAAATGATTTCATTTTGCTGCAGCCCCTTTTTAGCTTTTAAAATTAGTCCTGTACGTAGGGTTTGAGTTCAGCGATGAAAGCATCAGCATTTTCAGAGTGAACATCAACCTTAATGGGTTTAGATAAGTCTAAGCTGAAGATACCCATGATGGATTTTGCATCAACAACATAGCGACCGGATGTTAAGTCAACATCAAAATCGTATTTGCTGACAATGTTAACGAAGTTTTTTACATCGTTAATTGAGCTTAATAAGATATTAAAAGTATTCATAATATAACCTCCTTTATATTTACAATATTATCATACACCGAAATAGCGATTCCGTCAAGGGAAAATGCAAATTTTAACAAAAATTTATACCTGTTTTTCTTTACATAACAATACCGCCGCCGGGGCTTAGAATCTGACCGGTTATAAAACGGTTTTGTTCGTTTGCCAAAAAGAAAACGGCTTCTGCAACATCCTCCGGTGTGCCCAGTTTCATTAAAGGAGTTTCTTCCTTCAGCGCCTGTAGCGTTTCTTCATCTAATGCAGCATTCATGGGTGTATCAATCACACCGGGGGCAACACAGTTCACTAAGATGCCGGATGGACCAAGCTCCTTGGCAAGTGCTTTTGTGAAACCTATGATGGCGGCTTTTGACGCAGAATATGCTACCTCGCAGGAGGCTCCTACCATACCCCAAATTGAAGATACGTTGACGATGTGACCTTGCTTTTTGTGCACCATGCAAGGCAAAACAGCCCGGGCAAGATAGATGCTGCCCATAAGGTTAACAGAGAGAATCCGGATCCAATCTTCGTCTGTTGTATCACAGAACATTTTATTCAGTGCGATGCCGGCGTTGTTTACCAATACATCAATGTCATCGAAGTCTTGAAGGGTTTTATGTACCAGGGCCTCTGCTTGTTCCTTGGAAGAAATGTCAGCACCGAAGATGGCAGCTTTGCCGCCGGCGGAACGAATTTCCCGGCAAAGCATTTCTGCCTCTTTTTGGTGGGTGTGATACTGTATCATGACGGCATAACCGGCTGAGGCAAACCGGCGGGCACACGCTGCGCCAATGCCTTGTGATGCACCTGTAATCAGGGCGGTTTTCATAGAGCATATTCCTTTCTAAAGAAGCCCGACGGGGAAACCGTCGGGCACAATACTTTTATTTTGCACCGTAAAAAATTCTATTAAATACGCTTTGCGTTTTGCGGGCATGGTTCTGATATTTAAAGGTTTGATATAAAAGCTCAGCCGCCTGCGCTTTTGTTATGGTTTCATAGGGTCTGAAGGTGTTGTCACTGTAGCCCTTTACAATACCGTATGCCTCCATATTTTTTACCGCTTGCTCAGCCCATGTTGGGATAGAAGCGGCATCAAAAAAGCTGAGGGGCTCTGTTGCCGGGTGTGCAAGCTTTAAAGCATTATCCAGAATCTTAACAGCCTCTACGCGAGTCAGTTTTTCATATGGGTTTAGATACAGGGCGTTGCCTTTTTTTGTTCCGGAGATAATGCCGTTTTCATAGGCGGCAATTGCCTGACGGAGCATATAAGAGGGAACGCCACTATCTGCAAAGGGATTGCCGGCTAAACTGTCTTTGGTTTTAATGCCCATAATACTGTTTGTCAAAATGATAAAGTCAATTCGTGTCAGCACCTTATTAGGATAAAAATAGAAGTGCCCGCCGATTTCTTCACCAACAATAATTCCTTCGGCTCCCAGCATGCCGGCAGAATATGCCCCCCAATGCTCCAGCATGTCTTCGTATTGAAGCGGTTTTTGGGTAGGGGGTTCGCTAGGCGGTTCTGTTGGTGCGGGGGTTGTTGTAGGCGTCGGGGTGGGGGAAGGGGGTTCAGTAACATCCGGTGGGGCTTGTCCTTCGCCAACATAAATGGTGACGGCGGAGGGATACGGCGAAACCGCATCGGTTCCGTAATGCGCATCCCAGGTGAAAATCGCTTCGCCTACATAATCTTTAGCCGGAACAAAGTTTAGCTGGTCCAGCTTGTTTGTGGCGATTGCTGTGCCTAATTGTACCGGCTCTGTTCCCAAGCGCAAGGTTCCGGTTGCCTCATTTGTGAGCTGTGCCAATGTAATGTGGCTTAAGCTTCCGCCTGATGGCGGGTTAACACTTTCTGTAAAATCACGAATGGTGAAATTGAGCGTCGTATTTTTGGGTGTTTGTTTTGTAAAATCGTTAGCAACCAAAGGATCATTAACTCTTTCTGCGCCTGCAGGCAAAAGCAGGCAGGACAGAGCGAGCATGAAACAAATAAAGGTTGCAATAGTTTTTTTATTCATAACTGCCTCCAAAATGATAATTCTAAAGGTAGTTTAGAATAAAACGAAAAAAGTATGAGTTAAAAGTTTTGTCAGTGCTGGTGACTTTTTTATCGGCTGACAGAAATTCCTTTTTCAAAAATCAATTCACCGAAATATTCGGTACGGTGGAAATCTTCTTCTTTGCAGAGAATCGGACTCCAGCAAGCATAATGCTCAATCTCAGAGCAATCGCCGCATTTATAGAAGTTACCAATGGTCTTATTGGAAATTTTTTCAGCATACTCTAAAATAAAAGAAAAAGGGATTTTGTAAGTCAATTGCCAGGTATTTGGCGTGATAACACTTTTAATATCAAAAATGTTCCAATCAACACTGGGTCTTATGAATTCGTAGCGGTTAATGCCATACATCATTTGTATAACACCCAGCGGATTAATTTCAAAGTTAAAATAATGCAGTTGCGGGTCATCTGCGTTTGGTGTGAAGAAAAATTCCATGCAGCTGTCTTTATTAACCGGATCAGCGGGCTTATTGTAGTGAGCAGTTAAGGGTCTTTCGTCAGTTTCCTGGCGGACATAGAGCGCTTCATCTGTGTAGAGAAGCTGTGATGTCATTTTATAGGGATAGGGATGTGCCCCATTCCAGGGAACAAAGTCAATATTTGCAGTTTCAGCTATTTGCCAAGCAGCTTCTGTGACCGGACCGTCAATTTTTTTGATCATGTAGCTTTTCATGATGATTCTCCTTTATGTTGCACATTCTTTCTAAAAAAGTATAATATAACATGAATTTTTCTATAATTTTATTATAAAGAAATTTCAGCTTTTTGTAAAGAAATTTATAGATAAAAATAAATTTGTTTTTTACTTTACAAAAAATGGATAAAAAAACTATAAAAAAGGTCTTGAATTTCTTAACTGAATGCTGTATAATATAAGTTGATTTATCTTTTATGTAAATAAAGTGGCATTATGTATAAAAAACCTGTCTGATACACACAGATGGGGAAAAGAATAGGAGATTGAATCCTTTGAGCGAAAGAATTAATATTGTTGAGATTTCGAAGCTGTTCTTATTTCATTGGTGGCGCATCGCGCTTGCCGCTGTTGCCGGTGCTGTTGTTGCATATGGCATTTCGGCATACTATATTATTCCTACATATTCATCACGTGGGTCTTTATATGTGACGAATAACGCTATGCAAAGATCACAAAATGTAAACTTAACGGACATTGCGACGTCGCAGCAGTTGGCTCTGACTTGTATTGAGCTTTTGACTTCAGATACGTTTTTAACTTCTGTGCAGGAAACAAGCAAGCTTCCGTACACGCTGAATCAAATTAAGAGCATGATTACCTTAAAGCCCATGAATGAAACCGAGATCATTGAAGTTCGCGTGCAAAGTCATGATGCGGAACATTCACAGATTTTGGTTGGTGCGGTTTTAGAGGGTGCTCAAGAAGAAATAACCCGTATTATTCAGGCGGGTAATGTTAAGGTAATTGATGAAGCAAAGCTTCCTACTGCACCGTCCTCGCCAAATGTTGTTCAAAATGTTGCCATTGGCTTTTTACTGGGTGCTATAATCAGCATGGGTTTAGTATTTATGATTGATGTATTTGACAGTCGAATCAAAATAGAAGGCGATTTGATGGAAGTACGGGAATTACCGTTGTTAGGTGTTATTCCGGACATTGATTATGCCCGTTTAGAGGAGAACAAACATGTCAAAAAATAAAAGTGTAGCTAACAAGCAAAACTTAAAAGAAAAATTTTTCAGCCGTGACATGAAAAAAATTGCACAGGAAAAAAAAGATGTCCGGCGCAACATTATTACAGCGAATACACATTTCAGTGTAACAGAAGCCTATAAGGCAGCCAGAACCAATATTATGTTTACGACTGCATCTGAAAAGGGTTGTAAAAAAATCATTATTACCAGTTCTGTTGCAAAAGAAGGGAAATCCACAACCTCAACAAACCTGGCAATAACCTTTGCACAAACCGGTGCTCGTACACTGATTATTGAAGCAGACTTAAGGCGTCCGAAGCTGCATCAGTATTTGAATCTTCCTAATGAAACTGGTATGGCTGAATATCTTGGTGGTTTTATTGATGATCCTCATGAGATTGTTCAGCATATTGATGCGTATAATTTAGATTGTATTACCGGTGGTCATATTCCACCGAACCCTTCAGAGCTGTTAATTTCGCCTGCAATGGAAAAAATGCTGGAGATTTTTGCAGAGGAATATGATTATATTTTCATTGACTCACCGCCGGTTAATGTTGTAACGGACCCTGTTTCCGTTGCAAAGCTTATGACCGGAGCTGTGATTGTTGTTCGTCAGAACTATACAACCAGCGAATCTCTGCGTCAGGCTATTGCGGCTTTGGAGTTTGGTAACATTAAAATACTGGGCTACATTTTAAACAACTCGGCGGATATGCGGGATTATACTTATAACCGTTATAAGTATAAATACGGTTATCGTTACGGTGGCAAACAATATAGTTATCGTTCCAGCCATTCACACTATTCGTCATATTCACATTCAAATAAAAATCAGTAAGTTTATTGTCAACAATAAAGCTCGTGGGGCTGGATAGCACTCTCTGTTTGCGTCACCGGATGGGGTTCTTATTTCTTTACATGTGATGAAAAGACGGATTGGAGAACTATGGCAATGATTGATTTTCATGCTCATATTTTGCCGGGCATTGATGATGGTGCTGCTGATCTTGAAGAAGCACGGAAGCTTCTTGTTTCTCAAAAACAGCAGGGGATAGAAACCGTCGTGGCGACGCCTCATTGTATGATGCATGCTTCTATTACAGATTTTATCAAAGCGCGTGATGCGGCTTTGGAATTGGTTAAGCGAGAAATTTGTGAGGATATTCCCAAAATTATTCCGGCGGCAGAAGTTCAGCTACATTATGGTTTTACTAAGAGAAAGCATTTAGAGCAGCTTTGCATTGCGGGAACGAACTGTATTTTGGTTGAACTTCCCTACGATTTTTGGAATGAATGGATCTATGAGGAATTGTACCAGCTATCTGCCAAACATAAGTTGCGTCCGATTATAGCACATTTGGATCGCTATATTACAACGACGAGAAACTTGAAATTTGTTGATAAAATTATCAAGTCCGATGCGTTAATTCAGGTTAATGCCGGTGCGCTCTTAAGATTCTCATCCAGGAGCATAGTGAAAGCATTTTTGAAGCGGGACGCTTTTACGGTTTTAGGTTCTGACTGTCATAACACTCAGAACCGCAAATGTGAGTTTTTAAAGGCTTGCGAAATGATAAAGAAAAAATTTGGTGAAGATGTTTTAAACCAGATATTGAAAAACGGTGAGAAGGTTTTACAAAACAAGCCGATTCATCGTGATGCAATAGAATGAGGTTGTTATGTTAAAGCGTAGTTTGTTGTGGCTTATTACACTATTGTGGGCAATTGGTATCTTTTGCTTTTCAGCACAGCCGGCAATTGAGTCTGCTGCGCTGAGCGGGAAGTTGACCAAGCAAATTGTACAAAGCTTGTCCCGTGAAAAGCTGACAGAATCAGAACTTGAGCATATTGTAAAAAAAGTTCATCGTGGGATTCGCAAAACGGCTCATTTTTTTCTCTATTTGATTTTAGGTGTGTTGGTGTTTCTTTTGTTTACATCGTATTGTTCACAGCTGTGGTATTCTCGCTTTTTTGCGCTTGGTACTTCAGCCTTGTATGCTGCAGGCGATGAACTGCACCAACATTTTGTACCGGGCAGAAGCTGTCAGTTTTCAGATGTCTTACTGGACAGTCTTGGTGCTGCGACAGGAATTTTTCTTTTTTCTCTCGGCTACTTTATGTTTAAGGCGTTCTTCAAGAAAAGATAGAATCCTCTTTTTATACTGCCAAGTATGAGAAGAGGATTTTTTGTAAGGGTGACGATAATGGATTATCAGGAGAGTATAGAGTATTTAAACAAATGTTCATTTTTAGGCAGCAAACCGGGGCTTGAAGCAGTGACGGAGCTTTTAAAAAGGCTGGGGAATCCTCAGGACAAATTGCGCATTATTCATATTGCAGGCACCAATGGAAAAGGGTCTGTGGGGAGCTTGTTGCAGCACGCTTTGCATAAAGCCGGATACAGAGTAGGCTTTTTTACA
>JAFWAT010000071.1 GCA_017507525.1 Clostridia bacterium
ACCAGCCGGGTGTTGAAGCATATAAAAAGAATATGTTTGCTCTTTTGGGCAAACCGGGCTACGAGGCAGAGAAGGAAGTGTTGGAAGCACGAATGAGATAGGTCATAAGCGCGTGTTCTTATGCCTGAACAAGGAGGAAATCAATCATGGAGTATACAAGTACCAGGGATAATAATTTGTCGGTTAGTGCAGCGTATGCAATTAAAACCGGTCTAGCGCCGGACGGCGGTTTATTTGTCCCGAAATCCTTCCCCCGGGTGTTTGGGGAGGAGTTATTAGAGCTGGCTCAGTTGCCATATGCAGAGCGGGCAGTCAAGATTCTTGAAAAGTTCTTAACAGATTTTTCTGAAGCGGAGCTTTCTGACTGCGCTTACAGTGCTTATAATAAGGAAAAATTTGAGACTGATGAAATTGCACCGTTATATAAGCTGACGAATGGGGTGTATTTCTTAGAGCTGTGGCACGGACCTACCTGTGCTTTTAAAGATATGGCTTTGCAGATTTTGCCTCATTTCCTAAAGAAATCTGTTGTCAAAACCGGTGAAACCAAGGAGGTCGTCATTTTAGTTGCGACCTCTGGCGATACCGGTAAGGCAGCACTTGAAGGCTTTAAAGATGTTAACGGCACACGCATCATCGTGTTTTACCCCGAAAAAGGCGTATCGGATATTCAAAAGCGGCAAATGATTACCCAGGAGGGTAACAATGTTGATGTTGCTGCGGTTAACGGCAATTTTGATGATGCACAAAGCGGCGTTAAAAAGATTTTTGGAGACAAAGAGTATGCCCAGATTTTAGAAAGAAATAATTTCATGCTCTCCAGTGCAAACTCCATCAACTGGGGGCGCTTAGTGCCGCAGATTGTGTATTATTTTTCTGCTTACTGCAATTTGCTTAAATGTGAAGAAATCCAGCTGGGCGAGCCGGTAAACTTTGTGGTGCCTACCGGTAATTTCGGCAATATCTTGGCTGCGTACTATGCAAAAGAGATGGGTCTACCCATTGGTAAATTGATTTGCGCATCTAATGAAAACAATGTATTAACAGATTTTATCAGAACCGGTGTTTATGACAAAAACCGTCCCTTTAAAACCACGGGGTCTCCGTCTATGGATATTTTAATTTCCAGCAATCTGGAAAGATTGTTATACCATGTTACCGGTTGCGATGACGCACAGGTTGCCGACTGGATGAAAAAGCTGGCAGAAACCGGCCGATATGAGGTTTCTGAGGCAGTGAAAGCCAAAATTCAGGAACTGTTTTACGGCGGTTTTTGCGATGATGATGCAACGGAAAAAACCATTGCAGAGACAAACCGTGAACACGGTTATGTCATGGACACGCATACCGCTGTAGCAAAGTGCGTATACGATCAATATTGTGAAGAAACAGGCGATACGACAAAGTCTGTGATTGTATCAACGGCGAGCCCCTTTAAATTCAGCAATCGGGTTTTAGAAGCAATAGCCGGTCAGGAAGCATTAGAGGGATTAGACGAGTTTAAAATGCTGGAGGCACTGGCTGAAAAAGCAGATTTAACCATTCCCACACCCCTTGCCGGTCTTAAATCGAAGGCGGTCATTTTCAGTGCAACCTGTGAGAAAACAGAAATGTATGAAGTGGTCAGCCATATGCTGAACCTTTTATAAGGCGGAGGGTAGCTATGGGAACAAGTTGGATTCAGGTTGCGATTTATACAACCTCTGAAGGCATTGAGCCGGTTAGCGGCAGGTTGTATCAGCTGGGCATTAACGGCATTGAGATTGAGGATGAGGATGATTTTAAAAGCTTTTTAGAGGAAAACCGGTCCGCCTGGGATTATGTTGATGAAGAGCTGATTCAGGCAAAAGCCTGTGAAACAAATATTAAATTTTATGTAACGGCAGACAGTGCCGGCAGAGAGACCATCGGCGAGGTAGAAAGAAGCCTTGAGCAGCTTGCAAAGTTGGATGCAGAGGGTGCTTTCGGTAGCCTGCGGCTGGCTTTTTCAGGGGTGGATGAAGAAGACTGGGCAAACAACTGGAAACAATATTTTAAGCCCCTGACAGTGGGAGAAAAAATCCTGATTCTGCCGGAGTGGGAGACTTTAGAGAAAGAAACGGACAGAACTGTTTTTGTCATCAATCCCGGTATGAGCTTTGGCACGGGATCTCACCATACTACAAGGCTTTGTCTTGAACGCTTGGAACAATACATAAAGCCGGGTATGAATGTACTTGATTTGGGTTGCGGCAGCGGCATTTTATCTTTGGTGGCACTTTTGTTGGGTGCTGAATCTGCCACCGCGGTAGATATTGACCCCAACGCGGCAAAAATTGCCGGAGAAAATGCGCAGCGAAACGGAATCAGTGAAGACCGGTACAGAATTTTTGCAGGCAACATTTTAGAAGACGAAGAGCTTGTGAAAAAGCTGTCTGACAGAAAGTATGACTTGGTGCT
>JAFWAT010000072.1 GCA_017507525.1 Clostridia bacterium
GGCAAGCGGTAGAACAGCAACTCAGCTCGCTGGATGTTAGCGAAGATTCTGATGGCGTAAAACGGTATAGCGAGGAAAATGCCTTGCGCAAAATTAAAATTGGTCGGGATGCATACGGCATTAAGGATTTGGAATACGAAAGAGAGTATTATTTTGATGATGAAGGACTGTATTTTGCAAGGCTTTCTAAAGATGATGCAGAGATGATATTTTATTTTTATGAAGAGAAATTGATTCGCTGGATTGACGAAAAGAATAATGCCTATGATACGCAGGAGGACCATCAGGAATTTCAGAGTTATGCGAGTAAGCTACGTTCGGAAGCAAATGATTTGTGGAACGCGTTTGAAACTGAGCTGATGATTTTAGGTTCTTATGCAGAATAATCACTTCTGCTTTGGAGAATATGATTTAATTTAATGAAAACATACGGCGTTATCCGAGGTTTCGGATAACGCCGTATGCTAATAATAACACGATTTCAAGGCACAAAAAGATGTTACATACAAGGGGCATTTTGTGAACCTCTTTTTGGATATCCACAACCATGAATAAAATCCCCCTGAAATTTTCGCTATAATGATATGGCTTATAGTTTCATTATAGCGATGCAGACACAAGATGTAAATATGCTATTGGATTTGATCACTATATATGAAAAAACGGTATAGGGGACATGGAGGTGTTCTCTATACCGTTTTTATGTTAATAAAATGATACAGATTTTTGTATAGCCATACCAATCGACCTTCGTGCTCAAAGCATCGACAATAAATCTGAGGGTACAAAGGGACATTCGGGTGGCCGTTTTGTATTATTTTGCAGAGACATTATAGGGAGTGGTGCCTGCTACAGCTGCATCATAATACTAAAGAATGATACAAATGAGACCGCCGGAGCCTTCGTTGATGATTTTTTGCAAGGTTTCCTGAAGCTTCATTTGGGCTTCGTCCGGCATGCGGTAGAGCTTGTTATGTAAGCCCTCGTTCACAAGCTCGTGGAGAGATTTGCCGAAAATGTTGGACTCCCAGATTTTTTTGGGGTCGGTTTCAAATTCTTCCAAGAGGTAGTGTACCAACTCTTCGGACTGTTTTTCTGTTCCCACAATGGGGCTGACCTCAGTTTCTATGTTTGCGGAAATCATGTGGATGGAGGGGGCGGAGGCTTTGAGCTTAACCCCGAAGCGGCTGCCTTGCTTTACGATTTCCGGCTCTTCTAATTTTAATTCATCAATGGTGGGCGTGACGATGCCGTAGCCTTTTTGCTGAACCTCGTGCAGGGCATAGGAAATTTTGTCATATTCCTTTTTAATCTGCGCCATCTCGGCAAGGAGGGACATCAGCTTATCTTCACCGTCAATGTCAAAGCCGGAGGATTCCTTTACAATTTGATAGAAAAGACCGTCCGGGGTGGTAAGGGTGAGGGTGGCGGTGCCGGTGCCTAAATTGATTTCTGTTATTTCTGCGGTTTTGATATATTCATACTCACCAATGCGCATTTTTAAATTCTCAATGCTGTCGATACGGTACAGGTCGGCAATGGAAGATAAAATACAATTATATATTCCTTTTTTCAGCCAATGATCATCCGCCAGCACATCAATCCATTTGGGCATTCCGATGGTGATTTCGCGGATGGGGAACCGGAACAGAACCTGACGCATAATGGTGTTGATTTCGGCTTCGGTTATTTCGGCGCAGTTAATAGCTAAAACCGGCACGCCGTATTCGGCTTCTAAATATGCCCGGAGCTCTTCTGTTTCAGCCTTGCCGGGGTATTTTGTGTTCAAAAGCATAACAAAGGGCTTGTTAATGGCTTTGAGTTCATCTACCACTCGTTTTTCAGCATCTACATAATCCTCACGGGGAATGTCTGTGATGCTGCCGTCGGTGGTGATTAAAAGACCGATGGTGGAATGCTCGGTAATGACTTTTTTTGTGCCGATTTCAGCAGCGGTGCCAAAAGGAATGGGGTCTTTTGCCCATGGCGTTGAAACCATGCGCGGTGCATCATTCTCTAAATGCCCCTGAGCGGATTCTACGATATAACCTACGCAGTCAATCATGCGGACTTTCATTTTTGATTCTGCGCTAAGTGAGATTTCTACTGCCTCGTTGGGAATAAATTTCGGCTCTGTGGTCATGATGGTTTTTCCCGCAGCAGACTGGGGTAGCTCGTCTTTAGCCCGCTCCTGACTGTAGGTGTTTTCGATGTTGGGAATTACCAACAGGTCCATAAATTTTTTAATGAAAGTAGATTTTCCGGTTCTGACCGGTCCAACGACACCTACATAAATATCGCCGTTTGTCCGGGTTGCTATATCCTGATATATATTATAGCTTTCCATGACTGTTCCTCCTTTTTGCTATCAAATCTCGTACATGTTACTACAAGTATATTGTAGGAAACTGAGATTTATTACAAAAAGCGAAGGACTGTGGAAAAAAGATTTTTTATCTTTTCGGTCTCACCCAAAAAGGGAAGCGAGGTGGCGGAATGTTCGGGAGGCTGTTCCCTATGATAAAGAGGCTGTAGCAAAATGAAATCATTTTGCTACAGCCTCTTTTAAAATTACTGTTTTGCCACATACATTTTACATTCCCTTTGTTTGGTTTTCGCTTGCCTGGGCACTGATTAAACTTTTGGGGGCTGCCGCAGCGGTGGCTGACATAGGCAGAGGATTTGCAGATTCACTGAACAAGCGGTCAAAAATTTCGCTGATGTGTTCTACGGGGATAATTTCTATATCCGAACTTTTGAATATTTCGTGACGGTTTTTCATAGGGATAAACACAGTTTTGATGCCGGCTTCCTTTGCGGCATTGACCTTGGCAGAGACTCCGCCTACCGGCATGACTTTGCCGTGGATAGAGATTTCACCGGTCATGGCAATTAGGGAGGAAATGGGGGTGTTTGTAATGGCGGAATAGACAGCAGTGAGAATAGCTGTGCCGGCAGAGGGACCATCAATGGGTGTGCCGCCGGGGAAATTGATGTGCAGGTGGTAAGCTGAGGTGTCAATGTGATAGGTTCTGTCTAAAACCGTTAGCATATTTTCAACAGAGGCGCGGGCAGAGCTGCTGCGGACAAGGCGTTGACCACGTCCTTCAAATTCCTGACTCTCTACGATACCGGTGACAACAAGCTTGCCTTGGCCCTGCGGGCAGGGCGTTGCCGTAACCTCTACATCCATGACCATGCCCTGACCGGCACCGAAGACGGCTAAGCCATTTACAAAGCCAATGGCATTCGTATCTGTTACTTTTTTTTCATAGCGGGGCGTGAAATGGCTAAATTCTGCTACCCACTCAATATCGTCTGGGAGAATTGCCAACCGTTTTTCAAGCTGGGCAATGCTGCCTGCAATCTGAATGATATTGACAGCATCACGACCGTTTTGCGCATAGCTGCAAACCAATGACAGAGCTTTTGTGCCAATGGAAAAGCCACTTTTTTGGGCGGCGTTTTCTGCAATTTTTTTAAGCTGCGGTGTGGTGAGCGGTGCAAAGAAAATTTCAACGCAGCGGGAACGGATGGCGGGCGGAATATCTTCAGGGCTGCGGGTGGTAGCGCCGATTAAACGAAAGTCTGCCGGCAAGCCTTTTTGGAAAATTTCATGGATATGAGGCGGAATGTCGCGGTTGCCGGAGGCGTAGTATGCACTTTCTAAGAAGACTTTTCTGTCTTCTAATACTTTTAAAAGCTTGTTGATTTGAATGGGATGAAGTTCACCGATTTCGTCTAAAAACAAAATACCGCCGTGGGCTTTGGTTACGGCACCGGGCTTGGGTTGGGGAACACCGGCAGGACCATAAGCGCCGGCACCTTGGTAAATGGGGTCGTGAACGGAGCCAATTAAGGGGTCGGCAATGCCGCGCTCATCAAAGCGGAGAATGGTGGCATCCATTTCAACAAACTTGGCACCATGACGAAAGGGTGAGTTTTCGGAGGCGATGGCTTCTTTTAAAACAGCTCGTGCTGCAGCGGTTTTGCCGACGCCGGGAGGACCGTAGATTAAAATATGCTGGGGGTTGGGACCGCAAAGGGCAGCTTTTAGCGCTCGGATGCCGTCTTCTTGGCCAATAACATCATCAAGAGATTTGGGCCTTGTTTTTTCAGCCAGAGGTTGGGTCAGTTTAATTTGTTTCAAACGACGAAGCTTTTCAAGCTCACGCAGGGAATCGCTCTCCAGACCGGATTTGTTGTGATGCTGGCCGCGAAGCATATTGAGAAAATATATTCCCATGACAATGGTTAAAAATAGCTGCATCAGAATTAAAACGGTGTTAAACAAAATTTGCGCCTCCTGTTTCTATCTCAAGACTTTGATCACAGAAATCTTTTCAGTGATAGTATAGACAGTTGGCGCAAAAATATAGCTTGTATTGTTAATTTTCTTTTGTCAATTTAGTAAAAGAGCCAAGCAGGGTTTTGGTGCCGGCTTCATCAAAAGCGATTTCAAGTTGCACATCATTGCCGGAGGGTGTGACAGATAAAATCATGCCTTTGCCGAATTTTTTATGGTTGACAACATCGCCGGGTTTATAAGAAGAGGAAGCTTGTTTCTTTTGTTCCTTATCTTTAGAAAGAGCAGCGAGGAGCGACTGGGTATCGTCGTAAAAACGATAGTCTTTTTTCTTTTGGGGAACTTCCCGGATGTGCTCAGGTTCTTTGACCAGTGCATTTACATAATCCATGGGAATCTCTTCTAAAAAGCGGGATGGCATGGTATAGCTGCCGCTGCCGTAACGGTTTCGGTAACCGGCATGGGAGATGGTTAGGTTTTGTTTGGCACGGGTGATGCCTACATAACAAAGGCGGCGCTCTTCTTCAATTTCATCATCGGTCATGGAGCGAATGCTGGGGAATAAACCCTCTTCCATACCGCAGAGGAAAACGTGAGGGAATTCAAGCCCTTTGGCACTGTGGAGCGTCATGAGCACAACACTGTCTAAATCCTGGTCGTAATTATCAATATCGGATACCAGTGCAGAAAGCTCTAAAAAGCCGGACAGGGTTGGCTCTTCCTCGTTGCGCTCATACTCGGCAGCAGCAGAGACAAGCTCGCCTAAGTTATCCAGCCGGGTTTGGTTTTCAATGGAATCTTCCGCTTCCAGCATGGCACGGTA
>JAFWAT010000073.1 GCA_017507525.1 Clostridia bacterium
GCAGATCAATAATTTAGCTTTGCAACTTGTTGCAAAATTGGGCTATAAATTTAATATCTCAATGGTTCTGATTTCCCATGTCGAAGCAAAGCGAACTTTGCTCCGATTTTTTTATGCCTGTGAGAGTGAGAACTCCCAATAGAGTTCGACGTAGCAGACCAAGAACGAAGTGATTGGGACTGCGGAGCTCGAGAACGGCAAATTGTTTCGGGCACCGCAAACTAAAAACTCCACAGAACCCTACAGGCTCTGTGGAGTTTTGGTCGGGGTGACAGGATTCGAACCTGCGACATCCTGCTCCCAAAGCAGGCGCGCTACCAAGCTGCGCTACACCCCGTTATTAAATTGTTTGTATTTATAATATTTAAAAGAGCACGATGTCTGCGACATCCTCGGCTTCGCCGCCTCTTGCGGTGCCCAAAATTGTCTGCTCGCTCTTCGCTTCACACAATTTTGACCGCTACGCCAATAAAATCTCCCTTACTCTGCCACCGGCAGCGGTCGATTTTATTGCCCAAAGCAGGCGGTGAGCAATGCGCTACACCTCGTTCTTTTGTTCCCTTATATATATTACACTTTCTCGTAACATTTTTCAAGTCTTTTTTATTATTTTTTTAAGTTTCTTTATTTTATGTCTTTTTATACCAGTCCCACAGAATGCCGCTGACTAGCAATACGCCTAAGATTCCAAAAAAAACATAGCAGTAGCGTACCAGAAGAGAAAACTCTATAAAGGAAAGAGGTGTCACCAAAACGCAAACCGAAAGTGCCGCTGTTTTTCTGCCTACGCCCATGCTGCATAATTGTTCTACCACCGAAAAACCGGTGGATATTGCAGTTGTCAGCATTGCCATATATAAAACCGCCGAGTACAGTATGTAAGCAAAAGTCCCTGCCTGCTCAGCAAGCAAAAGCAAGGGTAATGACCCTGACCATACTTTTTCGGACATAAAAAGCGCTACAGAGCACAAAACCGCCATTAAGGTAAGAAGGGCGCCCCCTAAGACACCACCAAAGGCAGCCGTTTTTTTATCTTCTGCGATTGCCGCAGCAGGAACCAGCACCGCCGCTGCAGTCAAAAGATTATATCCCACGTAAAACAGCGCATACGGCAAAAAACGCCCATGGCTGTTAATTGCAGGTAGCCACGCCGATTGGCACTCCGTTATAATGGAATACACCGAAACATACAAACTGCCAAAAATCATAATGGGTGCCAAAATCAGATTTACAAGAGATAAACCCTTTAAATTCCCTAAAAAGACAACCAAGCAAATGCCTGCCGTGACTAAAACGCCCACAACGGGAGAAACGGATAATCGCTGATTAAAAAAAGCGCCGGCAGCGGAAAGCATGATGCAAAAACTGACACACAAAAAAATATCTGCCACAAAGGCTAAAAAGCTTGCCACCGGTTTTTTGAAAATCGCTTGCAGATAACACCGATAGGTTTTTTGGGGAAGGTTATAGGCTTTGGATAAAATTAATGCCCCCAAAAAGCAAAACAGCAGCCCGGCTATTATACAACCCAAAATACCCCGCCGTGAAAACCGGACAAAAAACAGCATAAGCTCCTGTCCGGAGGCAAATCCCGCACCCAAAACCGTGCCCAGATAAATCGCTCCGATTTTTAACAGATTTTTTGTTTTTTTCACGGGGAAAAAGACCTCCTTTTTAAGTAAGACAATATTATGTAAACTTAATGTTTTTTCTGTGTTAAAGGGATTTTACAAGAAGATTGCAAACATTTGTTTTGTTTGTAAAATCTGTTGATAACCTGTTGATAATGTTAATAACTAACCAAAAAATCGCTTTTTCAACAGAAAAAACTGTTTATAACCCTGTTGATTATGTGAATAACTTTTTTTTACAAAATTGCCCAAGTTTACATAATACCACTTCATTTTGAGCCATTTTCAAGAAATTTTTAGCAAACTGTTTTACATATTCTTTTTTTTACTTAATTTTTATGTTCCAAATCTTGCAATTATGCGCTTGTTATGGTATGATAGTTTAGGAAAAAAATTATAATTCAGATAAATTCGCCGGAAAGGAATGGCTTTATCAATGAAGGTTCGTGTTTTAAAGGATATGACACAGGAAGAAAAGGAGTTCGTCTTAAAGCGTGCTGAGCTGGATATCAGCCGCCAAATGGAACTTGCAAAGGAAGTTGCTGCTGATATTAAGGCAAATGGGGATGCTGCTGTTTTGAAGTATACCGAAAAGTTTGACGGTGTACACCTTGAAAAAAATGCAATCCGTGTGAGCGCTGAAGAAATTGAAGCAGGCTATAACCGTTTGGATGCAAAAGTTCGTGAAGCAATTGAGTATGCTGCAAAAAACATCCGGAATTTTCACGAAAAACAGATGCCGGAGGAAATGTGGTTTACCAATGTGGATGAAGGCTTAATGGTTGGTGAAAAAACAACTCCCATTGTTGACGTTTGTCTGTACGTGCCCCGCGGCAAAGGTAGCTTTCCTTCCGTTTTGTTAATGCTGGGTATTCCTGCTGTGGTTGCCGGCGTTCCTAAAATCACCGTTGTTACCCCGCCAAACGAAGAAGGCGGTTGCGACGATGCCATTTTAGCAGCAGCTAAAATCATTGGCATCACCGATATTTATAAGGTTGGCGGCATTCAGGCTGTTGCCGCGGTTGCCTATGGCACAGAAACCATTCCCAAATGTCATAAAATTATCGGTCCGGGAAACTCTTATGCCACAGCTGCCAAGCGTGTGCTGGCAGGGGTGATTGACAGCGGTCTGCCTGCCGGCCCCAGTGAAGTAATCATTTTAGCTGATGAAAACGCTGACCCTGAAAAGGTTGCTTTAGACGTGATGATTGAAGCAGAGCACGGCCCTGATTCTGCGGCACTGCTTGTTACCCACTCCCGGGAGCTTGTGGAAAAGGTGCTGCCGATTATTGACCGTCAGCTTCCCAAGCTTTCCGAAAAGCGTCAGAGCTTTATTAAAACAAACTTTGAAACCTACGGCGGCGTAGTTTTAACCGAAAGTTTGGCTGAATCTATTGACTTTGTGAATGAATACGCCCCTGAGCATATGGAAGTTATGACAAAAGACCCCTTTGCGGTTTTGGAAAAGATTAAAAACGCAGGTGAAATTCTGCTTGGGGAGTATACCCCCGTTACCCTGTGCAACTTTGTGCTGGGTCCTAACGCAATTCTGCCCACAGGCGGTTTTGCAAAAACCTATTCCTCCGTTTCTGTTATGGACTTTTTAAAGCGTTCTTCTGTTGGTTATGCAAGCCGTGAAGGCTTTATGCGTGTCCGTGAGCACGCATCCCGCATCGCCCGGGTTGAAGGCTTTGACGCCCATGCTCTGGCTGTGGAAGAAAGGAGCACTGAAGAATGAAAGAAACAGTTTGCGTAACCCGCAAAACCTCAGAGTCTTACATGACCGTTAAATTAGATGCCTCCGGTCTTGCCCCGGATTACCGCAAAAAAATCAAAACCCATGCGCCCTTTTTCTCACACATGATTGAGCACATTGCATGGCGCAGCGGTGTGACGGTTGAAACTGATTTTTCTTTAGATGAATTTACGCTGAATCATGTGATTTATGAAGATTTAGGAATCACCTTCGGTAAAGCTGCCCGCTCTTACATCTGGGAGAACAAAACAGAAGGTGCCACCGGTTACGGTGATGCTGTGGGCATCATTGATGAAGCGATGGCAACTTGCGCTATCAGCTTTGAAGAACGTGCCTACTTCAGCTTCTGCTATGATAAAATCTCAATGCCTGCTGAAACCGAGGGCGTTTTAAGCGAAGATTTGGCTACGTTCTTAGAAGGCTTTTGCCAGGGCGCAATGTGCACACTGCATATTGACGTTGAAAAAGGCGTTAACGGTCACCACATCTGGGAGGCTGTGTTCCGTGCCTTGGGTATTGCCTTGGGTCGTGCCTTTTATTTAGACCCCGCCCGCAAGAATCTGTCTGCCGGTGTTGCCGGCACGGTGACCTTTACTGTTGAATAAGGAGTTCTTCATGCCATGTTAAAACCCTTTTTAAACCGCTATGACACCGTTTTGTTAGATATGGACGGGGTCATTACCAGCGAAGAGGTGTACTGGAACGCCGCAACCCTGACCGTTCGGGAGCTTTTGTTTTCTGACCGTTACTTCGGCACAGATCCCTGCGACCCTACGGATTGGACGAGGAAGCTCCACGCCTTTCGCAAAGAGCAGTTTTGTGATGACGCTGTCATTCGCCACTTAAAAAACAAAGGCGTGAATAACAACTGGGATTTATCCTGGGTTGTTGTTGGCGGCGCTCTGAGCCAAAGCACCCGCGACTTTAAAGCAATTTATCAATGGATAACCAGCTTACCTTGCGTCAATGACGGATTGTATAATTCTGTTTCAGATGCTCTGGAAAAAGCCGGTTTTAAAAAGGAGGAAGCGGCACACCACGGTGCCATCTGGAAGAAAATTCAGTTTGCCTTTCAGGAATGGTTTTTGGGTAGTGAACTCTTTCCTAAATATTGGAATAGCCCCGCCCAGCAGCCTGGCAAACCGGGTTTGACTTTTTCAGAAGAACCCATTGTTGATAAATACCAGCTTGTCTTGTTGCTTACAGAGCTTGGCAAAACCAAGCGCCTGGGCATTGGCTCCGGCCGCCCACGGATTGAAGCTGAAAATGCTTTGCGGTCGTGGGGTGTGTATCACAATTTTACAGAGGATGCCATCATTACGTATAACGATATCCTTGCTGCACAAGATGCTGTAAACAATGCTATCTCTTTGGCAAAACCCCACCCATATATGTTTCTTCGGGGCGTGTTCGGCAAAAAGCATACAGATGATGCACTCCTTAGCGGTCAGTTTGATTCTGCCCCCTGCGCAAAAACCCTGGTCATTGGAGATGCCGGTTGTGACCTTTTTTCTGCCAAAAGCGCCGGCTGCGATTTTCTTGCGGTGCTGACCGGTATCCACGGCGAAAACGCAAGGGAATATTTTGAGGAAAACGGTGCAGATTATATACTGAGCAATATTTTGGAGCTTTTAGAATCTTAAGTTTACAATAAAATTTATATACAGGAGGAAATTAAAATGGCAAACAGAGTAACAAAAGACACCATTATTATGGACGCTTTAAGAATGAATGAAGGCACTGCAAAATTCTTTCTTGAAATTGGCATGCATTGCTTAGGCTGCCCTTCTGCCAGCGGTGAATCCATCGCAGAGGCTTGTGCAGTTCACGGTGAAGATGCTGATGCATTGGTTGAACGTATTAATGCTTTCCTGGCAGAAAACGAGTAAGCCACAGCAGAATATGTCATGTATAAGCAAGCTTTACCGAGCGCGCCTCTATGCGCTCTGTACGGCTTGTTTTTTTATAAAGGAGTAAGGTCATGGAACATAAACAATATCGCTTAAAAATAGAAGGTATGCATTGTGCCGCCTGCTCTGCCGCCGCAGAAAAGGCTCTAAAAAACACAGAAGGCGTTACAGAATGCTCTGTGAACCTAGCTTTGGCTACCGGTGAGGTAAAAGGTGGCAGCAATTTGAGCATTGACGCTGCTATTTTAGCCCTTGATAAGCTAGGCTATCGGGCAACTGTGATAAAAGATGATGAAACTGCCATCACCCAAACCAAAGACTATCGCCCTCTTGAGGTCATCATTGGTTTGGTTTTTGGTGCGCTTGTGATGTATATCGGCATGTCACACATGATGTATTTGCCCGTTCCGGCTTTTTTAGACATGCACAAATCTCCTTTAGGCTATGCCCTTTCCCAGCTCTTTTTCTGTCTGCCGGTTCTGCTTGCGGGTCGCCGTTTTTTAATAAACGGTATCCGTCGCCTTGTTACCTTACACCCTAACATGGATTCTCTGGTAGCACTGGGTACCGGTTCTGCCTTTTTATACAGCCTGTATCACACCGCTTTAATTTTAAGCGGCAACCATGAAATGGCTCACGCTTTATATTTTGAATCCGCTGCTGTGGTATTGGCGCTGATTTTACTGGGCAAATTCTTAGAAGAAAAAAGCAAAAACCGGGCAAAAGACGCAATCGCTTCCCTTGCAAAGCTGATCCCTCAGACCTGCACGGTTCTGCGGAATGGCGAAGCCGTAACGGTGAAAAGCGCCGAGGTTTTAATGGACGAGGTTGTACTGTGTGCTGCCGGTGAAAAGCTGGCAGTTGACGGTATTGTTTTAGAAGGCAGCGGTGATGTGGATGAATCCATGCTCACCGGTGAGAGTCTGCCTGTTTTGAAAGAAGAAGGCAGCATGGTTTCCGGCGGTACGATTTTAACGGATGGATTTTTGAAAATCCGTACTACTGCTGCCGGCGGTGCAACAGCGGCAGCGCAAATTATGCGTCTGGTGGCAGAAGCACAGCAGAAAAAAGCACCCATCTCCCGTCTGGCAGATAAAATCTCTGCCGTGTTTGTTCCTGCCGTTCTTGCCATTGCCGTTATGGCTGCGGTGGTTTGGGCACTAATGGGAAAAGATGCAGGATATGTGCTGCAGATTTTTGTATCCGTTTTGGTGGTTGCCTGCCCCTGCTCACTGGGTCTTGCTACGCCCATTGCCGTTATGGTCGCTTCCGGCAGAGGTGCTAAATTGGGCATCCTCTTCCGGGGCGGTGATGTCTTGGAACATCTGGCGCAAATTGATATGGCTCTTTTTGATAAAACAGGAACCATTACCGAGGGAGAACTCAAGGTTAACACCGTCTTATCTGCTAAAGGATTTAATGCTACAGAATGGCTCCCCATAGTTGCCGGTGCCGAATACGGCAGCGTGCATCCTGTAGCCAAAGCTCTGCTTGCTTATTGCACACAAGAAAACATTGATGTTCCCATGGCAGAAAGCGTTAACACCTATGCCGGCAAGGGCGTTGCTGCCCATGTATCAGGCAAAATTATACTTGCCGGCACTTGGCGGCTGATGGAAGAGGAGGGCATTGATTGTTCCCGCTTCCCTGAGATTCCCCAAGGCATGGCATCTGTCTACGTAGCGATTGATACCATTCCCATGGGTGTAATCGGTTTTTCCGATACGGTAAAGCCTACCAGCCGCGAGGCGGTTTCTCGGCTCTCTGCCATGGACATAGAGGCTGCTATGATTACCGGCGACAACCGTGCCGCTGCCGGCCATGCAGCAGAAGAAGCCGGCATTCATAGGGTCTTAGCTGAGGTTTTGCCGGAGGATAAGGCAAAAGAGGCAGAACGCTTAAAGGAAGAGGGCTACAAGGTTGCTATGATTGGTGACGGCATTAATGATGCACCGGCGCTGGCTGCCGCCCATGTGGGGGTTTGCGTGTTTGGCGGCACCGATGTGGCAGCAGAGGTAGCCGGCGTTCTGCTCATGCGGAACGACCTTTTGGCATTCACCGATGCCGTAACGTTATCCCGCTATGCGATGAAAATTATCCGCCAGAACCTGTTTTGGGCGTTCATTTACAACACCATCGGCATTCCCCTTGCCGCCGGCGTTTTATCTCATTGGGGCATTTTTCTCACCCCGGCACTTGCCGGAATGATGATGGGACTTTCCTCTTTTTGTGTGGTAACAAACTCCCTGCGCATCACCCGGTTTGTGCCCAAAAAATTAAAAGAATAGCACATTTTTCCTTGTAATTTTGCAAAAATTTTGGTATAATGATAATTGGTGGAATTTCGGTCGTTTTAAAAAGAGCGCTGAAATTTTGCTTTTTTGAGCTTTCATCTATATAGGCGGCAAACGCCGCAAATATCCGCTTGTATCGACTTTTTCCCAACCATGCAAGCAGAAAATGAATTTTCAACAAATATCAGTTTCATAGGAGGTTTACGATGCGTACAAACAACAAGCTGGCTGAACTTCAAGCCCGTCGTGCTGCTATTTTGGATGGCGGCGGTGCTGAAAAAACAGCCAAACAACACGATGCCGGAAAACTCACGGCACGTGAAAGAATTGCTATACTCTTTGATGAAGGCAGTTTTATCGAATTGGATGCCTTAGCTGGAGACGCAGACGCACCCTGTGACGGCGTTATCTGTGGCTATGGCACTGTAGATATGCGTCCTGTTTTTGCCTACAGTCAGGATTTTACCGTTAAGGGCGGCTCTGTTGGGCTTCTTTCCGGCAAAAAAATTGCCAAAGTAATTGACATGGCCGTTAAAACCGGTGCACCCATTGTTGCCATGCTGGATTCCGGCGGTGCCAGAATTCAGGAAGGGTCCGATGCGTTAAACGCCATGGGCACGGTTATGCAAAAAACCGTACTGGCTTCCGGTGTGGTTCCTCAGATTGCGGCTGTTATGGGGCCTTGCGCCGGCGGTTCAGCAGCATGTGCTACCCTGTATGACTTTGTGTTTATGACGAAAAAAACGGCAAGCCTGTATCTTTCTTCTCCCTCTGCCATCCGTGGTACAACCGGAGAGGATTTTGAAGGCGGTGCAGCGGTCAACGCTGAAACAAGCGGCAACTGCCACGTTGTTTGCGAAAATGATGAGGCTCTGCTTGCTTCTGTCAGAGACCTGCTTTCTTACCTACCCTCTAATAACTTAGAGGATGCACCCTTTAAAGGTACTGATGAAATCAACCGTGTATCCCCTGTTTTAAACACCATCATTCCGGATGATGATGCAGCAGGCTATGATGTAAAAACCGTGATTTCTGAAATCGCTGATGCCGGCTCTGCATTTGAGATTGCCGCCGGTTATGCAAAAAATATGATAACAGCTTTGGCACGCTTAGACGGTGCTACCGTTGGCTTTGTTGCAAACCAAGCAACAGAGGGCGGTTTGCTTGACTGCGCAGCCGCCGAAAAAGCAACCCGCTTTGTTCGCTTCTGTGACAGCTTCAACATCCCCATCGTGACCTTAACGGATACCGACGGCTATGTTGCAAGCGCTGAAGAAGAATATGCAGGCATTGCCCGCAAAACTGCAGCACTGGCTTACAGCTACGCTGAAGCAACGGTTCCGAAAATTAACCTGATTATGCGCAAAGCCTGCGGCAGTGCATATATTGCAATGGGCTCCAAGCACATTGGTGCTGACATGACCTATGCTTGGCCTACCGCCCAGATTGCTGTTATGCATGCTGAAGGTGCTGCCAATATTATTTACAGAAAAGAAATGCAGCAGGCAGAAAACCCCGTGGCTGCAAGAGCATCCTTTGTAGAAAGCTTTAAGGAAACCTACGCAAATCCTTACGAGGCTGCAAAATCTGGTTATGTGGATGACGTGATTGAGCCGGATTCTACAAGGCCCCGCATTATTGCGGCGCTTTTAATGCTGGCCTCAAAGCGCGAAAATCTTCCTGCTAAAAAGCACGGCACCATGCCGCTGTAAACCAGAAAGGAAGGATTAAGATGGAAAACATCACACAAGGCGCAGTTGTTGCCGTCATTGGTATTTGTACTGTGTTCGCAGTTCTGGCAATTCTCTGGGGCGTTTTAGAGCTGATGCGTGTTATCTTTACGGCTAAAGACAAAAAAGCCAAAGCACCTGCACCGGCAGTCGCCACCCCGGCGTCGGCTACAGCACCCGTAGAGGACGACAGCGAACTGATTGCCGTACTCACCGCTGCAATTGCTGCAAGCCTGAACCAGTCAACTTATAACTTAAAAATCAAATCCTACCGCAGAGTTGAAACTGCACCGGTCTGGAACCGCACTGCACGCCGTGACAACTTAAACGGTTAATCTATTTAAAAATTAAAGGAGGATACTTCCATGAGAAAATTTATGATAAACGTAAACGGCAAATCCTATGAGGTTGATGTTGAAGAAATCACCGGCGGTGCTTCTGCCCCCGTGGCTCCTGCAGCACCTGCTGTAGCACCCGCTGCTGCTCCTGCTGCTCCCGCAGCTCCTACCGGCGCTCAGGGCGCTGTTTCTGTTACGGCTCCCATGCCCGGTACAGTTTTAAAGATTAACGCCAAAGTTGGCGACGCTGTAAAAGCCGGTCAGGCAGTTGTTGTTTTGGAAGCTATGAAGATGGAAAACGAAATCGTTGCACCACAGGATGGCACCATCGCTTCCGTAAACGTTTCTCAGGGCGCTTCTGTTAACAACGGTGATGTCCTGGTTACTTTAAACTAACAGAAACTTTTACGAAAGGGTGATTTAAGTGAGTAATTTATTTATAGACGGAATCACCAGCTTTATCCAGAGTACAGGTCTTGCAAAGCTCTTTACTGCAACCGAGGGAACTGCCCTTGCATTTGCCGGAGTGGACTTCGGCAGCATTGTTATGCTGATTGTTGCCTGCGTGTTGATTTACCTTGCCATTGGCAAGCAGTTTGAGCCTTTGCTGCTTTTGCCGATTTCATTCGGTATGTTGCTTGCAAACCTGCCGTTTTCTAATCTGATGCACAATGTTTTATTTGTAGGCTCAGGTGAAGAGCACTTTGTTATGAGCTTTAGTGACATTTTGCACAAAGGCGGACTTTTAGACCTTTTATATCTGGGTGTTAAGCTGGGTATTTATCCCTCATTGATTTTTATTGGCATTGGCGCCATGACGGACTTTTCCCCGCTGATTGCCAACCCCAAGAGCCTGCTACTCGGCGCGGCAGCTCAGCTTGGCGTTTTCGTTGCCTTCTTTGGTGCACTGTTTTTAGGCTTTAGCATTATGGAAGCAATGAGCATCGGTATTATCGGCGGTGCCGACGGCCCCACGGCTATTTTGGTTACCAAAACCTTAGCGCCTAAGCTGCTCCCTGCCATTGCCATTGCGGCATATTCATACATGGCGCTGATTCCCATTATCCAGCCGCCGATTATGAAGCTTTTGACCACTAAAAAAGAACGTTTGGTCAAGATGGATAATCTCCGCCCCGTCAGCAAATTAGAACGGCTGTTGTTCCCCATTATCGTTACCATTGTTGTCGGTTTAATTGTGCCGGACGCTGTGCCCCTGGTTGGCTGCCTCATGCTGGGTAACCTGTTTAAAGAAAGCGGCGTTGCTGAGCGTCTTTCCAAGACAGTTCAGAACGAGCTTATGAACATCGTTACCATTTTCTTAGGTGTAACCGTTGGCGCTACCGCTTCGGCTGATACCTTCCTACGGGCGCAAACCTTGTACATTGTTGTACTGGGTCTTGTTGCATTTTCCATTAGTACTGCCGGCGGCCTTCTGTTTGGTAAGCTGATGTATGTGCTAACCAAGGGTAAGGTTAACCCCTTAATTGGCTCTGCCGGCGTTTCTGCCGTGCCTATGGCTGCCCGTGTGGCGCAGACCGTTGGTCAGAAAGAAGACCCCACAAACTTCCTGCTGATGCACGCTATGGGTCCCAATGTGGCAGGCGTTATCGGCTCTGCTGTGGCTGCAGGCGTGTTCCTTGCCATGGCTAAGGTTCTGTAAAATATAAAAGCAGCTACCTAGCTGCAGAAAGGGAACGAAATTATGTCTACGAATCAAAAACCGGTTAAAATAACAGAAACCGTCCTTCGTGATGCGCATCAGTCCCTGATTGCTACCAGAATGACTACAGAAGAAATTTTACCCATTGTAGAAAAGCTGGATAAGGTCGGTTACCATTCCTTAGAAGCCTGGGGCGGTGCTACTTTTGACTCCTGCCTCCGCTTTTTAAACGAAGACCCTTGGGAACGTCTGCGGAAAATCCGTGATTGCGCTAAAAACACAAAACTGCAAATGCTGTTCCGCGGTCAGAACATCCTGGGCTATAAAAACTATGCTGACGATGTTGTGGAATACTTTGTTCAAAAATCACTGTCTAACGGTATTGACATCATCCGTATCTTTGACGCACTAAACGATGTTCGTAACTTAGAATGTGCTATCAACGCCTGCCAGAAGGAGCAGGGTCACGTTCAGGCTGTTGTGTGCTACACCATCAGCCCGGTTCATAACATTGAGTCTTATGTGAAGATGGCAAAGGAACTGGAAGAACGCGGTGCAAACTCCATCTGTATTAAAGATATGGCTGGTCTCTTGCTGCCCTACGAAGCATATGACCTGGTTAAGGCAATCAAAGAAACCGTTAAAATTCCGCTGCAGCTTCATACCCACTACACCAGTGGTGTTGCTTCCATGACCTACTTAAAGGCCATTGAAGCCGGCATTGACGTGGTTGACTGCGCAATCTCCCCCATGGCTCTGGGTACTTCACAGCCCGCGACCGAGCCTTTGGTTAAAACTCTGCAGGGTACTCCCTATGACACAGGTTATAACCTTGACCTTTTATCTGAAATTGCTGACTACTTCCGCCCCCTGCGTGAAGAATATATAGCAAGCGGTCTTTTAAACCCCAAAATGCTGGGCGTTGACGTAAACACGCTTTTGTATCAGGTTCCCGGCGGTATGCTGTCTAACCTGGTATCACAGCTCAAGCAACAGGGCAAGGAAGATAAGCTGGAAGAGGTATTAAAAGAAGTACCCCGCGTGCGCGAGGACTTAGGCTATCCGCCTCTGGTTACCCCCACCAGCCAGATTGTTGGTACACAGGCTGTGTTAAACGTTATCATGGGTGAGCGTTATAAAATGGTTACCAAAGAAACCAAGGGCATTGTTAAGGGCGAATACGGCAAAACGCCGGTACCTATCTCTGATGAATTTGCTAAGAAAATTATTGGCGATGAGGAAAGAATCACCTGCCGTCCTGCTGATTTGATTCAGCCTGAGCTTGATGCCCTGCGTGAAAACATTAAAGAGTATATTGAGCAGGATGAAGACGTTTTATCGTATGCTCTGTTTGACCAGGTCGCTGTTAAATTCTTTGAACAGCGTCGTGCTGAAAAGTATAAGCTGGATAAAGACTTAGTGAATATGGAAGAAATGACACATCCCATCTAATCGGGATGTAGCAAACGGCACAGAACGCACAAAGCACAATAAAACTTGTGAAAGTGAGTGCCTACAAAAAATTTATATAATTAAAAAGAGGAAATTTACCCCGTGAATTCCCTCTTTTTTCTTTGCGCTTTGAATAAACTTCACCTCTCGTCGTACAAACGTACGACTGCGGGATTCAGTTTATCCAATCTGCACTCTTTTGTGTCCATCCCGAGATGTAGCAAAAGCCGTGCAACCACCATGCTGCACGGCTTTTTTGTTGAAATACATTGAAATACCGCAGCTTTTATGGTAAAATAGTTACTGTTTCTTAAAATAAAAATTGAGGTGTTTCCCATGAAAGGGCATTTAGAAAGCAAAAAGGCAAGTTGGATTGCATTTATTATTATCTTTTTTGCCTATGTAATCGTAGTTATGACAAAAAACACATACGCCGCCGCCACTGCCACCATCGTGCAGGAAGGCTTGTTCACAAAAGCCGATGCCGGTTTGATTAACGCTGGTTTTTACCTCACGTATAGTTGTGCACAATTAGGTGGCGGTATTTTAGTTGATAAGTTTTCTCCCTTTGTCGTTCTGCTTTTGGGGCTATTGGGTGCCATTGTGACAAACATCATCATGGCTCTTTCTGCATCCTTTTATGTGATGCTTTTTGCCTGGAGCATTAACGGCCTTTTGCAGTTCGGCGTCTGGCCCGCCATCTTAAAGCTTGTTACCACCATCTTTACGCCGGAATACCGCCAAAAAGCCATGTCCTATTTGTTTTTTGCCTACCCTCTGGGTTCTACCCTTAGCTATTTAATTGCCGCTGTTTTGTTGCAATTTTATAGCTGGCCCAGCTTGTTCTGGTCATCGGTAATAACGCTTGCAGTGACTTTTGTACCGGTTGTTTGGTTGATTGGATATTTAAAAAAGAAAATGGTACTCCGTCCCGAGATTTTGCCGGCAGATGATGAACCGCAAAAATCGGCAAAAGAGCCGAAAGGCGAGGCAAAGCCAATGTCCTTCTTCCCCATGCTTTTATCGAGCGGTTTGATTTTTTTAACTGTTCCGGCGCTGATTCGCTGTATGTTGGATTTTGGTCTTAAAAACTGGGTTCCCACTATGATTATGGAATGCTACACCGTTTCCCCCAGCTTTGCAAACCTTTTAACCACCGTATTGGTTATCGTCAATCTGGGCGGCATCTTTTTGGTCAACTGGCTCTATCCAAAGCGGTGTAAAAATGTAGCATCTGCCGTTGGCGTCTTCTTTCTGGCTTCCGTTCCTCTGTTGGCTTTAATTGTCTTTACGGGTAAGGTTTACTTATTATTTGTTTTGGTGTCCTTAGCCCTGACAACAACCTTTATGATGTCTGCCAGCCAGGTTATAAACGTCATTATGCCGGCGGCCTTTGCCAAGCACAAGAAAACCGGTCTCATTTGCAGCTTTATTAATGCCTTTGGCGGTTTAGGCGTTATGATTGCCAACTACTCCTACGGATATTTGGCAGATAACTTCGGGTGGACAATAACCGCTGTTATTTGGCTAATTTTGGGTATTATAGCCGCTCTCTTCTGTTTTATTGCCACACCCTTCTGGAAGCGGTTTATGGAGAAAAATGCGGCATAAATAAAAGTCTTAAGCCAGGTCGCTGCCATATTCGAAGAATGATCGTGCGCAATACAAAAAAGAGGCTGTCTCTTTAAACAAAGATAATGTATAAAGATTCTTTATGCATTTTAACCACTCTTACTTCTCTGCTAGGCACAAATAGGTTTTGTTTACCGGTTAACCTCTATAGAACCATGCAACCATCACATGGTTTTCATTATACAAAAAAAGCCCGAAGACAATAGTCTTCGGGCTTTTAACTCTTAAGTAAAAACTTACTTTAAGGTTACTTTTGCGCCAACTTCTTCCAGCTTAGCTTTGATAGCTTCAGCATCTTCCTTGCTAACGCCTTCCTTCAGAACCTTGGGAGCGCCGTCTACAGCTTCTTTAGCTTCTTTCAGGCCCAGACCGGTCAGTTCACGAACAACTTTGATAACCTTAATCTTTTCAGCACCAGCATCAGTCAGTTCAACGTCAAAGTCAGACTTTTCTTCAGCTGCAGCAGCACCGGGTGCTGCAACGCCAGCTACTGCAACAGGAGCAGCTGCGCTTACGCCAAATTCCTCTTCGATAGCCTTTACCAGTTCAGATAATTCCATAACGGTGAGAGCTTTAATCTCTTCAATTAAAGCAGCAATTTTTTCGCTCATTGTAATTTCCTCCTAATTAATTGTTAAAATATTTGTTTTTAAGCAGTTTCTTTCTGTTCTCTAACAGCATCGATAGCTCTTGCAAGGCCTGCGATAGTAGCATTTAAGCCACCAGCCAGCATAGCATACAAGGTATCTTTTGAAGGGATTTTAGAAAGGGCAACAACCTCTTGAATTGACATTGCTTTGCCTTCCATAAAACCAGCCTTGATTTCTAATGCGTCGTTCTTTTCTGCAAACTCTGCTAAAACTTTTGCAGGAGCAACAACATCATCGTAGCTCAAAGCCAAAGCGGTAGGACCGTTTAACACTTCGTCAAACTCGGTGTAACCAATGCGGTTTGCTGCAAAACGAGTCAGAGTGTTCTTTACAACGGCATATTCAACGCCGGCTGCACGCAACTCATTTCTCAGTTTTGTATCCTGTTCAACAGTTAAACCACGGTAGTCAACCATAACGCCGGCAACAGCCTTTTCCATCTTTTCAGCCAGGACGTTGACCATCTCTTTCTTTTGTTCCAAAATCTTTTCGCTGGGCATCTGTTTCACCTCACTTGTAAACCATACTATCCAAAGCGGATAGAAAAATATAAAGGCTTTTCCCGCAAACGGAGAAAAGCCTTTTTACGCTTTCATAAAAAATGCTCTCCTCGGCTGGCGCTTGCGCTTTACATCTAACGATACCAACTGTCTGCGGAAAAATATTTAACTAACGAAAGTAAGTATACCATAAAAACATGGTATTGTCAAGCAAAAATTAGTCTAAAACTTTTGCAGGCGAAATTTTAACGCCGGGGCCCATGGTAGAAGCCACAGCACAGCTCTTAATGTACTGACCTTTTGCTGCAGCAGGCTTAGCTTTAACAATAGCATTCATCAGTGCCTGATAGTTTTCCATTAACTTTTCAGCACCGAAGGAAACCTTACCGATGGGGCAGTGGATAATATTGGTCTTATCCAGACGGTACTCGATTTTACCGGACTTGATTTCAGCAACAGCCTTACTAACGTCCATAGTAACGGTACCTGCTTTGGGGCTGGGCATTAAACCCTTAGGACCTAAAACCTTACCCAAACGACCAACAACGCCCATCATGTCAGGTGTTGCAACAACTACGTCATAATCGAACCAGTTGTCATTCTGAATTCTGGGGATCAGCTCTTCGCCGCCGAAGAAATCAGCACCTGCATTTTCAGCTTCTGTCAGCTTGTCGCCCTTAGCGAATACCAGTACACGAGCTGTTTTACCGGTACCATGGGGCAGAACGATTGCGCCACGAACCTGCTGGTCTGCGTGTCTTGAGTCAACACCTAATTTTACGTGAATTTCAACGGTTTCGTCAAACTTCGCTTTAGCGGTTTTTGTTACCAGATCCAGCGCTTCTGCGGGATCATATAAATTGGCTTTGTCAACCAATTTTGCACTCTCAATATACTTTTTGCCTCTGAACATTTTATTTCCTCCTTATGTGGTCTTGCAAGCTTTCGCTCTCCCACGTATTCAATCGAACTCAGTCCTCAACAACAATTCCCATACTTCTGGCAGTACCGGCAATCATGCTCATTGCAGCTTCAACGCTTGCAGCATTTAAGTCGGGCATTTTCTGCTCAGCAATCTGACGGATAGCATCCTTAGACACGGTTGCAACCTTTGTCTTGTTGGGAACACCGGATCCGCTTTCGATTTTTGCAGCTTTTTTCAGCAGAACTGCTGCCGGCGGAGTCTTGGTGATAAACGAGAAAGATCTGTCAGCATACACTGTGATAACAACAGGGATGATTAAACCTGCGTCTTTTGCAGTCTTTTCGTTAAATTCCTTAGTAAACTGTACGATGTTGACACCGTGCTGACCCAAAGCGGGACCTACAGGCGGTGCCGGGGTTGCTTTACCTGCAGGAATCTGCAGTTTGATGTAACCTGAAATTTTCTGTGCCATTGTAAAAGTTCCTCCTCTTAAAAAGATGTGGTTTTGGCGAACAATGTGTTCTCCCACCCATGCGTAGCAAAGCGCTACCCAAATAAAGCCAAAAGGCTATATTTACTGTAAAACTTCAATCTGTGAAAAGTCAAGCTCAACAGGTGTTTCTCTGCCGAACATAGACACAATCACACGAACAGACTGTTTTTCCATGTTAATTTCATCCACTGTGCCGACAAAATCAGCCAGGGGACCTTCACAAACGCGAACGCTTGCGCCCACGTCAAAGTTAACAGAAACAGTTTTCCGTTCGATGCCCATGTTATGAACCTCTTCCTCAGTTAAGGGAACAGGCTTTGAACCCGGGCCGACAAAACCGGTAACACCACGGGTATTGCGGATTACATACCAGCTGTCATCCGTCATAATCATTTTGACCATAACATAACCGGGGAAAACCTTCCGCATAACGCTCTTTTGCTCTGTGCCTTTTTGTTCAATAACTTCTTCCATAGGCACTTTAATATCCTGAATGAGGTCATGTAAGTTCCGGTTTTCAACGGACTTTTCAATATTTGCTTGTACTTTTTTTTCATAACCAGAAAAGGTATGAACAACATACCATCTTGCTTCGTCAGCCATACAATTAAGAAGCGATACTGCTTCCTTCGCCTCCTTTTCTAAGTCGAATGCACCTTGTGCTACTTAAGGAGCGTATTAACTAAGAACTCAAAACCAAAATCAAGAAGTGCAACAAAAACACCAATCAGGATAATCGCTGTGATAACGATGCCGGTGTTGTTGCGAACCTGCTTAAAGGTAGGCCATGTAACCTTTTTAATTTCTGACTTGAGTTCACGGAAATAGCCGCCGATTTTTTTAGCTGCTCTAACGATAAAGTTAGGTTTTTTCTCGCTCATGATACTCTCCATTCCGCCGTCATGCTTCGGCATAAAAAGCAGACACCTGCCTGCATGATTAAATGACAAGTGCTCCTCCGTAAAGAATTATTTTGTTTCTTTATGAAGTGTGTGCTTTTTACAGAATCTGCAATATTTATTCATTTCCAGTCTGTCGGGATCGTTCTTTTTGTTCTTCATTGTATCATAATTTCTCTGCTTACATTCAGAACAAGCTAATGTAATTTTAGTTCTCATGGGTTTTTCCTCCTGCTATATGTTACTATTTTTGCACAACAAAAAAAAGACCTTTTATATAGGCACATTTTAATATATCATAACTTTTTTCATTCGTCAAGAGTTTTTTAAAATTTTTTTCAATTATTTTGTTAAGAGGCTGTCGCACCATAGCACAGCCTCTTAACTGTTAGATAAGGAAGCTTTATTCCATTTCAAACGCGCCCGTATATAATTGATAGTATTTTCCTTTTTCGGCAATCAGGCTTTCGTGGTCACCACGCTCAATAATTTCACCGTGTTCCAAAACCATAATGGCATTGGAATTTCTGACGGTGGACAATCTGTGGGCAATGACAAACACAGTTCTCCCTGCCATCAGCTTATCCATACCTTTTTCAATGAGCGCCTCGGTGCGGGTATCAATGGAGCTGGTTGCTTCATCCAAAATTAAAACCGGCGGGTCTGCAACGGCTGCTCGGGCAATGGACAAAAGCTGTCGCTGACCCTGAGACAAATTGCCGCCGTCTGCCGTCAGTACCGTGTCGTATCCCTGGGGCAGGTGCATAATAAAGGAATGCGCATTGGCAAGGCGAGCTGCTGCCTCAATTTCCTCATCCGTTGCATCCAGTCTGCCATAACGGATGTTGTCACGAACGGTCCCTGTAAAGAGATGCGCATCCTGCAGAACCATAGAAAGAGACCGACGCAAGTCCGGCTTTTTAATGGACGTAATGGGAATTCCGTCATAGGTAATTTTGCCCTCCGGCACATCGTAAAACCGGTTAATTAAATTGGTAATAGTGGTTTTGCCGGCGCCGGTAGAACCCACAAATGCAATTTTTTGCCCAGGTTTTGCATAGAGACTGATGTTCTTTAAAACAACCTTATTTTCTTCATAACCAAAGGTTACATCGTCAAAGCGCACGTCACCCCGAACCTCAGTGTAGATTATGCTGCCGTCATCCTGCGGCTGCTTCCACGCCCAAAGGTCCGTGCGGGTTTCGCTTTCTGTCAAGCTGCCATCCGCTTCCCTTTTTGCCCAGACCAAAGAAACAGTGCCGCAATCAACCTCCGGCGCCTCATCAATCAAAGCAAAAACGCGTTCTGCCCCGGCTAAGGCTGACAGGATGCTGTTAAACTGCTGAGAAATCTGGGTAATGGGTCTTGAAAAAGACCTTGTATATTGCAAAAAGGCACCAATGGTACCAATGTCCATCCAACCCATAATTGCCAGCACACCGCCTGCAACTGCGGTCATGGCATAATGCAGATAAGAAAGGTTACCCATAATCGGCATTAAAATATTTGCAAAAGAATGTGCGTTGGTTGCCGCCTGACAAAGCTCTTCGTTTAACTTATCAAAGTCTTTTTTAATCTGTTCTTCGCGGGAAAAGACTTTAACAACCTTTTGCCCCTCAATCATCTCTTCAATATAGCCGTTGATGCGACCTAATGACTTTTGCTGTTCTTTAAAATAAAAACCGCTTCGCTTGCCCACAGTTTTGACCACAAACAGCATAATCGCCAGCATAAACAATACCAGAATTGTCAACACAGGGCTTAAAATCAGCATCATTACAAAAACGCCCGTCACAGATAAAAAGGACGAAATAAAGTGCGAAATGCCGCCGCCAATCAATTCACGCAGGGTATCTGTATCGTTGGTAAAACGACTCATCAATTCCCCGTGGGTATGGGTGTCAAAAAATTTAATAGGAAGCCTCTGCATGGCAGAAAACAAATCGGTTCTGACCTTTTTCAGCATTTTGGTGGAAATGGTCAGCATCAACCGGTTATATGCATATGATGAAAGCACACCGGCAAGATAGATGCTCCCCATTAGGCATAAAACTTTGATAAAGCCGGATAAATCCACCTGCTTCTGCCCGATAAAAGGCACCACATATTCATTGATGACAGGCTTTAAAAAATACGTACCTGCCACATCGGCACCTGCACTGATGATAATAAACAGCACCACAAGGAACAACAGAAATTTATAAGAACCCATGTAACGAAAAATACGCAGCAAGGTCTTTTTCGCATCTTTCGGTTTTCTCACAAGGCCGCGCATAGGACCGCGTCCGCCACCTGGATGTCTGGCCATTTACGCCACCCCTTTCTGCTGAGATTCATATACCTCACGGTAAATTTCATTATTTGCAAGCAATTCCTCATGGGTACCGATTGCATGAATGGTACCGTTATCCATCACAACAATCTTATCTGCATCGCAAACCGAGGAAATTCTCTGCGCAATAATAATGGTTGTTGTTCCGGAAAGTTCTTCTTTCAGCGCTTTTCTGATTTTCGCATCCGTTGCCGTATCCACAGCACTGGTGCTGTCATCTAAAATAATAATTTTAGGCTTTTTCAGCAGGGCACGGGCAATGCAAAGGCGCTGCTTCTGACCGCCGGAAACATTCACACCGCCCTGACCCAACACCGTTTCATATCCAGCTGGGAAAGACATGATAAAATCATGAGCCTGAGCAGATTTGCAGGCAGCCACCACTTCTTCGTCTGTCGCCTCAGAATTCCCCCACCGCAGATTTTCCATAATCGTACCGGTAAACAAAACGTTTTTCTGCAGCACCATGCTGACAGCGTCACGCAAGTTCTCAAGGGAATACGACCGCACATCCCGTCCCCCTACCAGCACCCGACCGGAAAGGACATCATACAATCGGGGAATCAACTGCACAAGGCTGGTTTTAGCTGAGCCCGTACCACCAATAATACCCACGGTTTCACCGGGCAGGATTTCCAGATTTACATTTTCAAGATGCAAATTCTCCGGGTCTTTATTATAAGAAAAAGAAACGTTTTCAAAGGTCACAGACCCATCTTGCACTGTACTTTCTGAGTCAGAATCTGCAATATCCGGCACCTCGCTCAGCACCTCACCGATACGTTGGAGGGAGGCTCGGGTCATAACGAAATTGACAAACACCATAGAAATCATCATGAGTGACATTAAAATCTGGTTTACATAACTGATAAAGCTGATCAGTTCACCACTTGCCATTGTGCCCCCAATGACCATATTGCCACCAAACCATAAAATAGAAATAATAGAGCCATAAACCACCATCTGCATAATGGGCATATTGCAAATAATCAGCTTTTCTGCCCGCAGCTGCGCGGCACGCAGTGCCTCAGCACTGTCGGCAAATTTCTCATTTTCAAATTTATCACGGACAAAAGCCTTAACCACACGAATGCCGATTAAGTTTTCCTGAATGGCACCGTTCATTTTGTCATAACACACAAACATCTGCCGGAATCTGGGGAAGGACATAAACATAATTGTCGCCAAAGCAGTCCCCAAAATGGGAATGGCAACCAAAAAGACAAAGGAAAGCCCTGTGTTAATTCGTGATGCCATAAGCGTGGCACTGATGAGCATAATCGGCGAGCGGACAAAGGAACGAATCAGCATCATAAAGGTATGTTGCAAGGTTGACACGTCAGTGGTCAATCTTGTGATTAAAGACGCTGAATTAAAACGGTCAACATTGGCGAAGGAAAATTCCTGAATTTTGTTAAACACCGCACGGCGCACACCCTTGCCAAAGCCCATGGCGCCCTTTGCCGCAAAACGAGCAGATAAAGAGCCGCAAACTAATGACAAAAGTGCCATCAAAACCATCATACCGCCGGTTTTGGCAATGTATAAAACATCTTTGTTGGCAACACCCACATCAATGATTTTTGCCATATAATAAGGAATCATAATTTCTAAGAGCACCTCAAAGATAATGGTAACTGGCGCTAAAATTGCATATTTCCCATATCCTTTTAAGCACGGTGCCAGTTTTTTCAGCATATAGATTTTCCCCTTCCGCAAAATGTTACAACTAAAAAGAAGCCGCCGGATAAAGCGGCTCTTTCAGCAATTACGACTCTATCATCAAAAACAATGCCTCAATTTGCTTTTCATAATCAGCAAGCTTTTTCTCGCTATCACCCAACTGCATTGCAGCTTTAGGGCGCAATGTTATAAATAACCCGTCAGGCAGATCCTGAACATCCTTAAATGGCTTTAGCTCCTTTAAAGGAATTTTAATCACCTCGTCAGCATTGTGACCCATGGCGCTAGGCAGCTCTGCATAGGTGCCTAAAAGCGCCTGTTCTTCAAAATAGGCATAGGTATCATCATCCACAATTTGCAAGGCGCTTTCTGCTGTTGATAATGACGCCATGAGCTTGCTCTGAATTACCATGTAAGTTTGCGGGTCAGTTTCGCGCATGGTCGAATCCATGTAATTATCATTAATTTCAACTAAAATCCTGCCATCCTCATTCAAATCCAAAGGCAAAGAGGAAAACCCCTCTTCTGCCTGCTGCCACGTATCACGCGCAACATAGATTTGCGTTGCCGATAGAATCGCCAAATCCTTCTTCGGCGCAAAAACCGTAGTTTGTAAAATTAAAATCAGTGCAATAACACCAATCATTATCAACGCAGTCGGAATTTTATAATAATCCCAAAAAAATTTCCAGCGCTGTCCTTTGGGTATCTCGCTGAATTTATACACATGATCAGCCATGAAAAATCTCCTTGCTTTGCAATATCTTCTTTTATTATATAGGAAAATTTTTCTGTTGTCAAAGCAATCGGCTCTTTATTTACAAATCTGTCATTTTTCTTTGCAAATTTCTTGACATTTGTATTCTAATTATGATAACATATGAATAGATGTTCATATGAAAGGATGTTTGTTATGTCAGAAATTGAACGTTGTGAATTTTTATGTGTCCACGATGAGGTTGTGAAAAAGGTGCTGTCTCAGATGCCCAAAGACGAAGCGCTGTACGATTTAGCAGAGCTTTTTAAGGTGTTTGGCGATACAACACGCATCCGCATTTTATATGCCTTATTCGAAGCAGAGCTCTGCGTTTGTGACACCTCTCAGCTGTTGGGGCTTTCACAAACAGCTGTGTCACACCAGCTTCGGATTCTAAAAGCCAATCGCTTAGTCAGAGCCAGAAAAGAAGGCAAAAACGTCTTTTATTCACTGGCAGATTCCCATGTCCGCCAAATCATTGGGCAGGGCATGGAGCACGTGGAAGAGTGAAAGGGATATGTAGCATGAAACAAGTTTTTAAAATAGAAAATTTAGATTGTGCCCATTGCGCCCAGAAATTAGAAGACGCCATTCATAAAATTCAGGGAGTTTCTCAGGTAAGGGTGGACTTTCTGCATCAAAAACTGACCCTGTCTGCTGACAACGCACATTTTGACGAAATTGTTAATGAAATGCTTGCCGTCAGCCACGCCATTGAGCCGGAGGTTACCTTTATCGCCGGAAAACAGAAAGCAAAAACAAAAAAACATACAAAAACCTTACTTAGAATCATCCTTGCCGCAGTTTTATTTGCCGCTATAACCCTAATGCCAGCTACCCCTGTACCCCTGCTTTTTTTATATCTGATTCCCTATCTTTTAATAGGCGGAGATATTCTCCTGCGTGCCCTAAAAAACATCTGCCGGGGTCAGGTCTTTGACGAAAACTTTTTAATGGCGCTGGCAACCATAGGTGCCTTTGCTATTCACGAATATCCCGAAGCCGTTGCTGTTATGCTGTTTTATCAGGTGGGGGAGCTGTTTCAGAATTATGCGGTGGGTCGTTCACGGCAGTCCATTACCCAGCTTTTAAACATCTGCCCCGATACGGCTACCGTTTTGCGGAACGGCGAGCTTATCCAGCTGTCACCGGAAGACGTGACCATCGGCGAAACCATCATTATTCGCCCCGGGGAAAAAATCCCTTTAGACGGCGTGATTACTGAAGGGACTTCTGCGTTAGATACCTCTGCCCTCACCGGAGAGTCACTGCCACGAACTGTTTGCATGCAAGATGAGGTCTTAAGCGGTTGTATTAACCAAAGCGGGTTGCTGCATGTGCAGGTCACAAAACCTTTTGCTGAATCAACCGTTGCCAAAATTTTAGAGCTGGTGGAAAATGCCGGCAGCAAAAAAGCCAAAACGGAAAATTTCATCAGCCGGTTTTCCCGATATTATACGCCTTGCGTTGTCATTTGTGCAGTATTCCTTGCCTTTTTGGTGCCTCTGATAACCGGCGATTCCTTTAGCGGTTGGCTGCACCGTGCATTGATTTTTCTGGTGGTTTCCTGCCCCTGCGCTTTAGTGATTTCCGTTCCCCTCAGCTTTTTCGGGGGCATTGGCGGTGCATCAAAGCAAGGTATTTTAATTAAGGGCGGCAACTATTTAGAAGCCCTGGCGAAAGCTGAAATTTTTGTGTTTGACAAAACAGGAACCCTGACAGAGGGCGTTTTCCGTGTGACATCAATGCATGCTGTCGCCACGGACGAAGCAACGCTGTTAGAATTGGCGGCGCACGCCGAGAGTTACTCAGCACACCCCATTGCAGAATCCATCCGCTTAGCTTACGGAAAGGACATAGCTGCCAGTCGCATAGGAAAGCTCACTGAGCTTGCAGGGCTAGGCATCCGTGCCACAGTTGATAAAAAGACAGTTTTATTAGGCAACAAAAAATTGATGGAAGAATCCGGCATCTCCTGCCCGGATGACGGCGAAAACGGAACCACTGTTCATATTGCATCCAACGGCACTTACCTTGGCTCTCTTCTGATTTCTGATCGAATCAAGCCGGAGGCTGCCGATGCCCTTGCCGCAGTAAAAGCCTTGGGCATAAAAGAAACAATCATGCTCACCGGTGATACGCCGGAAGCGGCTGGATTTGTTTCTGCAAAGCTGAAGCTTGACCGCTTCTTTGCCGGACTTTTGCCGGCAGATAAACTAGCACACGCAGAGAGGCTGATGCAAAAAGGCACGCTTGCCTTCGTGGGCGACGGCATGAATGATGCACCGGTACTGGCCTGTGCCCATGTGGGCATTGCCATGGGCGCCATGGGGCAGGACGCTGCCATAGAGGCTGCGGACATTGTGCTGATGGATGATGCCCCCTCTAAAATCCCTGCCGCCATTAAAATCGCACGGAAAACCATGTCAATCGTCCACCAGAATATTATTTTTGCCCTGGGCGTAAAGGCTGCTGTGCTTTTATTAGGTGCTTTAGGTATCGCCAATATGTGGTTTGCCGTCTTTGCCGATGTGGGTGTTTCCGTTCTGGCAATTGTAAACGCCATGCGCACACTCCATGTGAAAAAGTGATAGAAAAAAAGCATAAAAACGATTGTTTTTTCCAGGTTTTGTGATACACTTTTTTTAAAATGGAAAGTGATTTATTGTGGAAAATAATTCTCAATTTGCAAGGGTCATTCATGAATGACCCCTGCAAAAGAAAGATTTATGCATCAATTTATTTAAAATGACAGCCTCTTTTTGATAGCAAAAACTAAAAAATATTTAAAAAAAGACTTTACAAACCAAAATTCCTGTGTTATAATATCAGGGTACGAAAGATATAAGATATGCTGTCTTAGCTCAGTAGGTAGAGCACTTCCTTGGTAAGGAAGAGGTCGGCAGTTCAACTCTGCTAGACAGCTCCAAAAAGTCCTCATTCGCAAGAATGGGGATTTTTTAGTTATTGCATTAATAAGAATCCCACTCAACTTTGTTGTGTACAACGAAAAGAGGCTGTAGCAAAATGATTTCATTTTGCTACAGCCTCTTGTTATTTTACTCATTATTCGGCAGAGAATATTTAGCAGAATATGCTGCAAACTTTTTCTTAAAGTCAGAGTTCTCTGATTTAATAATCTGTAAGCTTTCATGCATGCTTAAGGTGTTTGATGCTTCAATAATACAACCCGCAATGTTTGAGCAGTGGTCTGAGATACGCTCTAAGTTTGTTAAGAGGTCAGACCATACAAAGCCTGCTTCAATGCTGCAGTCGCCCTGCTGCAATCTGCAAATATGCATAGCACGGAGCTTTTCTTTTAAACGATCAATGATTTCCTCCAATGGCTCAATAGCAAACGCTGCGTCTAAGTTATCATTAACGAATGCCTCGAGGGCAAGCTCTGTGATTTCAGAAACGGCATTCACTAAAACCTTGAGTTCTGCTTTAGCCGCAGAGGTCAGCTCAATACCCTTGCTTCTCATCTCCTCGGCAGACTCTAACAGGTTAACGCTGTGGTCAGAAATGCGCTCAAAATCACCAATGATGTGAAGCAGTTTCGCTGCATCAGTGCTGGCCTTTTCATCAATTTGATGGGAGCTGATTTTGACCAGATAGCTTCCGATAATATCTTCATAGTGGTCAGATTTTTCTTCCAAATCACGGATTTCCTCTGCAACAGCTTCTGTATAATCAAACAGAGCTGTTAAGCTGCTTTTTAAAGCGGCGATGGAGCATTTTGCCATTTCAACAGCATATTTGCGGCTGCTTTCCAGTGCCACAGTCGGCGTTGCCAGCAAGCGCTCGTCCAACTCGGTTTTCTTTTCCTGGGTCTTGCCGTCGGGTACCAGCTTGCAAACCAGTTTTTCTAACAATCCGCCCATGGGGAGCAGAATAAGGGTGCACAAGACATTAAAAATGGAGTGTGACACGGCAATGCCAAAATGAGTAGCAGTTGCCTCTAAAATCGCAGGGGCAAAAATACCTTTGATAATGTAGAGCACCACGAGCAAAATGACTGTGCCGATTACGTTAAACGAAAGATGCACCAGTGCAACTCGTTTTGCGTTTCGGTTTGCACCGAAGGAGGAGAGAATCGCCGTGATACAGGTACCAATGTTCTGACCCATAATGATTGGGAAAACCGCACCATAGTTAATTTGACCGGTCACCGTCAGCGCCTGCAAAATGCCGACAGATGCAGAGCTTGACTGAATAATAGCCGTCAGCACCGCGCCGGCAATCACGCCCAAAATGGGGTTTGAAAAGGCGATGAACAGCTGTCTGAATTCGGGTACCTCACGCAAACCTGCAACTGCTGCAGACATGGTATCCATGCCAAACATTAAAACTGCAAAGCCCAAAAGAATCATACCGGTATCTTTTTTCTTGTTATTTTTACCAAACATTAAAAATACGATACCGATTAAAGCGAGAATCGGTGTAAATGAGGTGGGCTTAAAAAGCTGCATAAAGAAGTTATCACTTTCAATGCCGCCTAAGCTCAAAATCCAGGCGGTTACCGTGGTACCGATATTAGAACCCATAATAACGCCGATAGATTGTTTTAGGGTCATAAGACCTGAGTTAACAAAGCCAACAACCATAACGGTTGTAGCAGAAGAAGACTGGATCACAGCGGTTACCGCAAGACCGGTTAAAAAGCCGGCAATCCGGTTTGTGGTCAGCTTGCCGATTAAGCTGGAAAGCTTGTTCCCTGCGCGGCGCTCTAAAGCGTCACCCATGACGTTCATACCGAACAGAAACAAAGCAAGACCGCCAATTAGGTTTAACACGTCAAAAAAATCCATTCACATCAAATCCTTTCTAAGTATAGTCTGTTGTTAATGCATAATATGTATCGAAAACATTCTTACGGTTTCTCTGAATAAGAATGATGTTTTTCTGCAGGGAAAATCCGCTTCTCCCCCATTATAAATTATACTTTTATTATATCAATTTATAAATAAAAATTCAATCTCTTTTAAAAAAAATTATCAGAAAAATGACTTGACAAACATAAGGTAGTGTAGTATAATGAATTTCTGAGCGAGTGTGCTGGAACTGGCAGACAGGCACGTTTGAGGGGCGTGTGTCCATGACGTACGGGTTCAAGTCCCGTCACTCGCACCAAAAAAACTACAATGCCCGAAGGGTGTTGTAGTTTTTTTATTTCGAGGGGACTTGAAGACTTGCGCTGCTATCCAAAGCTTTGATTTGGCAAATAGCATCCATGCGAAAACACCCCAAGAGCGCAATGTGCGATTGGCTGGTGTTGACCGCTAAGAGGGTTTTGCGCAATAAATATCCCCCCCGTATAACGGGGGGGTATTTCATTTTCGGGCATAGCCCTAATGCTACTGGCTACGCTACATAAGCGTTTTAGATTGGCCTGCCAGCCTTGTAACTACTACTTGCTACCCATAAATGGGTTGCCTTTTTGCAGGCTTCCCCTTGAGGGGAAGCTGTCGAGCATAGCGAGACTGATGAGGTGTTTGTTTTCACACGTTATTGCTATTATTTTTCCACCTCATCCGAGTTTTGCTTTGCAA
>JAFWAT010000074.1 GCA_017507525.1 Clostridia bacterium
AATGGGTGCTCTTTAATTTATAATTAGGAAGGTTTTTATGTCTGATTTAATTGAAACTTTAGCAGGTAAAGCGCTGGCAGAACAACTGTCCGGTGCCAATCTCACCCGCTTTCAGATATTTAAAAAAGAACGCAAGGTTCGCTTGGCATTAGAAAGTGAGGCCTTTGTTCACCATACCCTTTTAGATAAACTTACCAAACGGGTCAAGGAGTGTTTTCAGTTAACAGATGTTATATTGGAATTTACATATACCAAATCGATTTTGACTGAAGATACTGCAGCGGCGATCTATGAAAACATTCAACATGAAATTTTAAAAAAGCTGCCGGCTGCCCGAGGCATTTTGCTAAATAGCCACGTTGCATTAGAAGAGGGGCAGTTTGTGGTTTGCCTGCAGTTTGGCGGCGAGCAAACCCTGATTGATAATGGTGTTTTAACGCAGATAGAAAAGCAACTTTCCAAGGTCTACTTATCGCCGGTGCCGGTTTTGTTTAAAAATGAAAAAACCTCACCGGAGAAGGTTTTGGAAAAGGTTGAATCTGAACACGCAAAGCTGATTCAAAAAGCCGGAGAAGCTGCTGCGGCGGCTGAAGTGGCAAAACCGGCACCGGCAGAAAAACGGGAAAAGCCGGAAACGCCTGAGGATGTGCTATTGGGCAAACCCTTTGGGGGCGAGCTCACGCCTATTTCAGAAATTGACGATTATAGCGGCAAGGTCATTATAGAGGGCAGAGTGATTGCTCACGAAACCCGTGAATTGCGAAACGGCAAGACCTTGCTGGAGCTATATGTAGCAGATAGCAAAAGCTGTATTATCTGTAAAGCATTTTTAACAGAGGCGCAGTTTGAGCCTTTAAAAGGCGGTCTTAAAAAACTGGGCGCTGTTCGGGTTTCGGGCACGGCACAATATGATACCTATGCAAAAGAGGTTGTCATCGTTATTCGTGACATGATGAAAGCCAGCATTTCCATTCGACCGGATGACGCAGAAGAAAAGCGTGTAGAGCTGCATGCACATACATCTATGTCTGCCATGGATGCTATCGTAAAGCCTGCCCAGCTTGTTGCCCGTGCTGCTGCGTGGGGGCATAAAGCCATTGCCATTACAGACCATGGCGTTGTGCAGGCATATCCTGAGGCTTTTGATGCCGGCGAAAAGCATGGCATTAAGATTATTTACGGCATGGAAGCCTATTTGGAGGATGAGGCACCGGCATATGTGTATGAGCCAAAGGATATGCCTCTGTCCGGCGACTTTGTGGTTTTTGATATTGAGACAACATCGCTGGCAGCCCGATTTGGAGAAATCATTGAAATTGCCGGCGTTAAGATATCCGGCGGTAGGGTTGTGGGGCAATTTTCAGAATTTGTAAAGCCGGAAAAATCCATTCCCTACCATATTACTGAGCTGACGAATATTTCAAATGACATGGTGGCAGAAGCTGACGCGGTCGACAAGGTGTTGCCTGCCTTTTTGGATTTTTGTAAAGGATCGGTTTTGGTAGCGCATAATGCCAGGTTTGATGTGGGGTATATTCAAAAAAAAGCAGAAGAATTGTCCCTTCCCTTTGATTTTTGCTATATGGATACCTTAATGCTCAGCCGGAGGCTTTTGACGGCACTGAAAAAACACCGCTTAAATCAGGTGGCAAAGCATTTGGGTTTTAGTTTTTCGGGGCATCACCGTGCCATTAATGACGCAGAAGTCACTGCCCGCATCTTCTTGCATTTTATGGAGCTGATGCAGGGGCTTGAGATTGGAAATGTTACTGAAGTAAACGAAAAGCTTGCCGGCATGGACAATAAACGGTATATTGACACCCACCATGCTGTGATTTTGGTTAAAAATATGGTGGGGCTTAAAAACCTCTATAAGCTGGTTTCAAAAGCCCATATTGATAATTATTTTAAGCATCCCCGAATTTCTAAAGCTATGCTTACCGAGCACAGAGAAGGGCTTTTGGTAGGCAGCGCCTGCGAAGCCGGGGAACTGTATGACAAAATGCTGCATGGAGCAACCCGGGAAACATTAAAAGAGATTGCTTCTTTTTATGACTATCTGGAAATTCAGCCTTTGGGCAACAATGAATTTATGATAAGAAACCACATTGTGGAAGATAAAGAAGCATTGAAAGAAATGAACCGTGCCATTGTGGCGTTGGGTGATGAACTTGATAAGCCTGTGGTTGCGGCTTGTGATGTCCACTTTTTAGACCCAGAGGATGAAATTTACCGCCGGGTGCTCCAGGCAGGACAGGGTTATGACGATTGTGAACATCAACCGCCTCTGTATCTTCGCACGACGGATGAAATGCTGAAGGAATGCTCCTATCTGCCGGAGGACGTGGCGCATAAGATTGTTGTGGAAAATCCCAACATGATTGCAGAGCAGATTGAGGCGGTGCGCCCCATTCCAAAGGAGACCTATCCGCCGGAAATGCCGGGTGCGACAGAAGAACTCAAAGAGCTTTCCTATAATAAGGCGCATGAGCTTTACGGCGAAACCTTGCCGGAAATGGTTGAACAACGAATGGAAAAAGAGCTGGTGCCCATTATCAAGTACGGCTTTTCTGTTATGTATATGATTGCCCAGAAGCTGGTGACCAAGTCTTTATCTGACGGATATCTGGTTGGCTCCCGTGGCTCGGTGGGTTCTTCCTTTATTGCCTTTTTGTCAGGCATTACGGAGATTAACTCTTTACCGCCCCACTATCGCTGCCCTGAATGTAAGCATGTTGAGTTTAAAACCGACGGCACCTACAGCATGGGAGCGGATATGCCGGATGCAAACTGCCCTGTTTGCGGTGCGTCTTATAAAAAAGACGGGTACGATATCCCCTTTGAAACCTTTTTGGGATTCGATGGTGACAAAGAGCCGGATATTGACTTAAACTTCTCCGGCGAATACCAGAGCCATGCCCATAAATATACAGAAGAGCTTTTTGGTGAGGGCAATGTGTTCCGTGCCGGTACCATTGGTACCTTTGCGGAAAACACCGCCATGGGTTATATTAAAAAATATGCTGAAGAGACCGGCACCAATCTGACCAAGGCGCAGATGAAGCGGATATCTTTAGGCCTCGAGGGTGTTAAGCGCACCACGGGTCAACATCCCGGCGGTGTTATGATTGTGCCCCGTGCCAATGAGGTCTATGAATTTACGCCCATTCAGCACCCCGCGGATAAGGAAGAAAGCGGCGTTATTACCACCCACTTTGATTACCATTCCATTAGCGGCAGACTGTTAAAGCTTGACATTCTGGGTCACGATGACCCGACTATGATTCGCATGCTTGAGGACTTAACCGGCATAAATGCAAGAACCATTCCGCTGGATGACAAAGCTACTATGAGTCTTTTCACTGGCACAGAGGCTTTGGGCGTAACCCCTGAAGACATCGGCAGTGAGGTAGGCACCTTTGCCGTGCCGGAGTTTGGTACTCGTTTTGTTCGCCAAATGCTCTTAGATACCAAGCCTACCACCTTTAGTGAACTGATGCGTATTTCAGGTCTTTCTCACGGTACTGACGTGTGGACAAACAACGCACAGGACCTAGTTCGTGCCGGAACGGCAACCTTGCCGGAGGTTATTTGTACCCGTGACGATATTATGCTTTACCTCCTGCAGCATGACCTGCCGCCCCTGACCTCTTTTAAAATTATGGAAAAGGTCCGTAAGGGCAAGGGCCTAGCGCCGGAGGATGAAGAGCTGATGCGGGAGAAGAAAGTGCCGGAATGGTACATTATGTCCTGCAAAAAAATTAAGTATATGTTCCCCAAGGCGCATGCTGCTGCCTATGTTACCATGGGCTTCCGCATTGCATACTTTAAGGTGCATTATCCCATTTCGTTCTATATTGCTTATTACACCGTTCGTGCAACGGATTTTGATGCAGAGCGCATGCTTGGCGGCAAAGAGCGTGTCATGGCGGCAATGCGTGAAATTGAAGGCAATAATGACGCTACACAAAAAGAAAAAAATGTGTTGACGATTTTGGAAGTGTGCAATGAGATGTATGCCCGGGGTATTGACTTTTTGCCGATTGATTTATATGTTTCTCATCAAACAAAGTTTGTAGAGGAAAACGGTGCCATTCGCCCGCCCTTAAATACCATTGCCGGTGTGTCAGACGCTGTGGCGGAGGCCATTTGCCAGGCACGGGAGGATGGACCTTTTATATCCATAGAAGATTTAAAGAAACGGGCAAAAATTGGAAATTCCATTGTGGACAAGCTGAAGGAATATAACGTTTTAAAAGATATTGCCGAAACAAACCAGACCAGCTTGTTTGACTAGACAAAAGCAAAACCGAAAGGAGCGTAGAGCATGAAGCGCATCCTGTTTTTCTGCATGGCGGCTCTTCTTGCCGGCATTTATACGGCGCATTTCATTCCGAATTCGATTTCTGTTTTGTTTTTGGGTATTTTGGCCCTTATCTTTCTGGTTTTGGCTTGCTTTAAAAAGCCGATGCTGTCATACTTTTTTATAATCGTTTGCTTTCTGGCGGGTGCTTTGTATCTGCAGAGCGCCGAACAAGTGGAAAAGCGACCGATGTATAGCTATGTAGGGGAATATGTAACCATTTGCGGCGATGTTGTTGAAGAACCCCAGATAGATGAAGGTGACGGCACGGCGACAATCGTTGCACGGGTGCAACATTTGTCTTTCTTACAAGATGAGATTGACGTAAAGGAGCGTGTGCGGCTGACGGTGCCGGCGGGCAAAGAGGTGCTTTCGTTTGGGGATAGCTTTTCTGCTGTTTGCTTGCTTTCTGTTCCAAATGCCAGCCAAAATAGCGGTGCTTTTGATTTTCAGCTATATTTAAAATCGAAGCAAATTTTTTTCGCCGGTCGGGTGGAACGGGGAACTCTGGAAAAAACCGGAACCTTTTCCCTTTCGCCTGCAGAACAGCTTTATCGTTTAAACCGCAAATGCGGTCAGGCAATCAGCGCTGTTTTACCCAAAGAGCCGGCATCTGTTTTGCGGGCAGTGGCATTGGGCGATAAAAGTACAATGCCGGATTCGTTATATGATGCGCTGAAGATTAGCGGTTTATCCCATATGACGGCTGTGTCCGGCATGCATGTGACCACGCTTTTAACAGCGATTTATATTTTTCTTTCCTTATTAAAAAGGAATAAATATAAATTTTTTCTTCCTGTTTGCGCTGTTATTTTATTGTTCATGCTGTTTACGGGTGCCTCGCCGTCAGTGGTGCGGGCGACGATTATGAGCTCTCTTGCTCTGGTGTCATATGTATTTTACCGCAAGGATGATTCCCTGACCTCTTTGGGATTGTCGGCAGGCATTATAGCGGCTATTAATCCCTTTGCGGTATTTGATGTGGGCTTTATTCTGTCTTTTGGTGCAACCTTGGGTATTTTGGTGTTTACTGGGCCCTTACAGGAGGGTTTGTTTGCGTGGCTTCACTTAGAAGGACGGCGGGGTTTTTGGATAAAAGGCTTACAAGGAATTGTCGCAATTTTTAGTGTCACGTTTAGTTCGCAGTTATTCCTTCTGCCGATTTTATCCGTACTGTTCAGTTATGTTTCCCTATGGTGCTTTATCACGAACGTTCTGGCGGCACCTGTTCTATCTGTTTTGTTAGTGGGCGGACTTTTAATCGGCTTTTTGGGTCTTCTGCACCCGTGGCTTTCGTTTCCTGTTGTCGGCTTTGTATATCCGTTTGTTAAGTTTTTCCTAATTATTGTTTATGGCTTTGGCAAGCTGGATTTTGGTGTCATAACCCTTGGTGCTTTTAGCTTGTTTGGGTTTTATTTGTACGGCGTGCTGCTTATTTCGCTTCATGGACTGCTTAAAAAACAATACCGCCAGATGATGGTGACGGGTTTTTGTGTTCCTATTTTGCTCATTTGTATGCTGGTTGCGTATCTGGCTTTTCCCAAAGCAGAGGTAACTTTCATTAATGTGGGGCAGGGGGATTGCACCCTTTTGCAACTGCCGAAAGGCGTTACCGTGCTGGTTGACGGCGGTGGCTTGGAATATGATTCAGATTATGACGTGGGCACAGAAGTGGTGCTTCCGTACCTGCAAAAAGAAGGCATTAGAAAACTGACTTATATGGTTGCCAGCCATCCTCACAGAGACCACATTGGCGGACTCGAAACGGTGATGGAGGAGATGCCGGTCGAAACCTTGCTGGTGCCCATTGGATTTGAAGCCAGTGCTGACGGCGCTGCGTTTATACAAATGGCAAAGGAGAAAGGCATCCGCGTTGTAACCCTTTCTTCGGGGGATGTGCAAGCCTTAGGAAAGAACAGCCATCTTGAGGTTCTTATGCCGGATGAAGCGTGGGTTCATGAGAGTGAAAATGAAAATGATTTATCCCTTGTTTTCCGCTTTTGCTACGGTAAAAACACGGTGTTGTTTGTGGGCGATTTAGAAGAGGATGGGGAAGCATACCTGACCGAACAACACCCCCGCAGCCTATCGGCAACCATATTAAAGGCAGGGCATCACGGGTCAGCCGACTCTACGAGTGAGGCATTTTTGGAATGCGCAAAGCCTAGGTATGTATATATTCCCTGCGGGAAGAATCATTTTGGACATCCGTCAGTTCATGTTCTTGCCCGCCTGTCAAAGCATGATGCCACAGTTTTTCGGGCGGATGAAGATTTAGATGTTACGTTTGTATTAAATAAAAAGGAAGTACAATCCATCAAAAAGGGAGGAAAAACACCATGATGAAAATTGATGCGCTAAAACAAATTATAAAGGGGCAGGTGCCTTCTCCGGGGGTTTTTCTTCTGTGGGGTGAAGAAGCGTTTTTAAAAAACCATTATAAGAAACAGCTTGTAGAGCTTTTATCCCCTGATATGATGGAGGAGCTTAACGTTTTTGTTTTTGAGGGAAAAAACTATTCCATCCGTGAGGTGGATGAAGCCATTGAGGGCTTGCCGGTGATGGCGGAGAAGAAGCTTTTAATTTTTAACGATTCTCTGATTTTTAAGCCGGATGGCAGAACCGGCGCAAAAGCGGAATATCGGGACTATTGGGCAACACGATTGCAGGACCTTCCCGAGTATGTGGCAATTATTTTTGATGAATCGGAAATTGACAAACGCAGTGCCCTGTTAAAGCAGGTGGATAAAGCCGGTGCCTGCGTTGAATTTGCCTATATGACAGAAGAAGAAATGGTTCGATGGACCGGGCGTCTTTTTGGGATTTTAGAAAAAGAAATATCCCCTGCCGATGCACGGTATTTAAATGAGATAACGGCTGAGGGTATGATGGCTGTCAGACGGGAGGCAGAAAAGCTTGCAGCTTATGCAGGAGACAAAAAACAAATTACCCGACAGGATATTGACGAGCTTGTTATGCCGACGGTCGAGGGAAAGGTGTTTGACATGGTGGCGGCAATGCTTGCCCACAAAGCAGATGAAGCGCTGAGGCTCTTAGAGGATTTGTTTGTTTTAAAGACAGATGCCAACCAGATACTGGCGGCAATTATATATAATGTAGATAAACTTTTGCAAACAAAGATTCTGGTTGATAGCCGATGTGACAAGAGCCAAATTATGTCTAATTTGAAAATTAGTCCCTTTGCCGCGACTAAATTTATGCGGGACAGTGCAAAATATTCCAAGGATGAGCTTGCAGAGCTCTCACGCCGTGTGGCAGAGACAGATGGTTATATTAAGTCAAACTCCATGGATAACAATGTGCTGATCAGCCTTTTGGTCTCAGAGCTTGCCACCAATAAAAATGCAGACAATACATGGTCATAAAAAATTCATAAATTAAGACTTGACAATTATAAAAAAAAGTGCTATCTTATTATTAGCACTCAACGAGATAGAGTGCTAACAACGGGGTGGATGTTATGGATTTGAATGAGAGAAAGAAGAAAATTCTTCATTCTATTATAAATGAATATATTAAAAGTGCCGAACCTATTGGCTCCCGTCATGTGGCGAAGAACTTAGACATTGGTCTTTCCAGCGCCACAATCCGTAACGAAATGGCAGATCTTGAGGAAATGGGCTACTTAGAGCAGCCTCATACCTCTGCCGGCAGAATTCCGTCCGATAAAGGATATCGTTTGTATGTGGATTCCCTGATGAATCCTCACGAGATGACGGTCAGCGATCTAGAGGGTTTGGGTAATGTGATTGAGCTCCAGATGGGGCAGATTGATAAAATCATTAAGCGTGCAGCTGAGGTTTTATCACAAATGACCAATTATACAGCGGTGCTCACAACGCCTGAAATGAAGCGCGGTGCCATTAAAACCGTTGAACTGGTTCCCATTGATGCATCCTCTGCTCTCATTATTTTAGTAACGGGCGAAGGGGTTATGAAGCACAAGCGTGTCCTGCTTCCGGCAGGGGCTGATATAGAATTTGTTCATAACTTTTCAGCCTTGCTCCGTGAGAAGCTGTCAGGTCTTACCTTAGACGAAATCACAGCTGCTAAAATCAGTGAAATCCGCCGGGCAATGCAAGCTCATTTTGAGCTGTTGTTCCCCGTTTTAGACTTTATTGCTGACATTATTGATGATGTTCGAGCAGAAACAGAAATTTATACAAGCGGTGCCACCAATATGCTGGCGTATCCGGAGTATAGCGATGTGCGTCAGGCAAAGGAATTTTTAGAATTCTTAGGTGACAAAAATTCTGTAGTCAAGATGCTGCAGGCTGAATCACCGGAGTCATCAGCAGTCAGCTCAGGCGGCATCACCGTTCGCATTGGTAAGGAAAATGAGCTGGATGTTATGCGAAAATCCAGCGTGATTACCGCAAACTATTATGTGGGCGACCAGGTGATGGGTAAAGTGGGTATTATCGGTCCCACCCGCATGGATTATCCCAGGACCATTGCAAAACTCCAACGCGTGTCAGCACTTTTAAACAGAATTTTGTATGAGTTTTACATTGATGAGGATTGACAGGGAAAGGAATGAAATAAGACGTGAAAAAAGAACAGGAAGTCTTGGAAAAGGATGAAATTCTGGAAGAAACACCGGAGGAAGCTGCAGAAGCAGAAGCTATAGAAGAGGCAGAAGCTGACGGGTTAAAAAAACAATACGACGAACTGTATGATAAACACCTGCGTACGCTGGCGGAATATGAAAATTATAAGCGGCGGACCCAAAAGGAAAAGGATGAAACCTATTTACATGCTCAGGCAGACACCGTTGCAAAGCTGTTACCCGTTTTGGACAATTTAGAACGTGCTCTGGCCACCGAGGAAAGCTCACCCTTTAAAGACGGTATTGAGATGATTGTGAAACAGCTTTTAGAAACCCTTAACAAAATGGGTGTCAGCGAAATTCCGGCTGTGGGTGCACCGTTTGACCCAAACCTTCACAGCGCGGTGATGCATATTGATGATGACGAGCTTGGAGCCAATGTCATTGTGGAGCAGTTCCAGAAAGGCTATATGCTGAAGGATAAGGTTATTCGCTATTCCATGGTAAAAGTAGCAAACTAAGTGCAAACGCACTCTAAAATAATATATAATCTTTGTTTTAATATCAGGAGGTAATCATTATGGCAAAAATTATTGGTATTGACTTAGGAACAACCAATTCCTGTGTTTCCGTTATTGAAGGCGGTGAACCCACCGTTATCCCTAACGCCGAAGGCGGCAGAACCACCCCGTCTGTTGTGGCTTTCTCTAAAGAAGGAGAACGTTTAGTGGGTCAGGTAGCAAAGCGTCAGGCAATTACAAACCCTGACCGCACCATCAGCTCCATCAAGCGTGACATGGGCTCAAACAAAAAAGTAGATATTGACGGAAAGTCTTATTCTCCTCAGGAAATCTCTGCTATGATTCTGCAGAAATTAAAGGCAGATGCTGAAGCATATCTGGGCGAGCCGGTTTCTCATGCGGTTATCACCGTGCCCGCTTACTTTAACGACTCTCAGAGACAGGCAACCAAAGACGCTGGTAAAATTGCAGGTCTTGAAGTGCAGAGAATTATCAACGAGCCTACAGCAGCAGCACTTGCTTACGGCATGGATAAGGAAAATGACCAGAAAATTATGGTCTATGACTTAGGCGGCGGTACCTTTGACGTATCCATTCTGGAACTGGGCGACGGTATCTTTGAAGTGTTGGCTACCAGCGGTAACAACCGCTTAGGTGGTGATGACTTTGACCAGAGAGTGATTGACTATTTGGCAGACGAGTTCAAAAAGGAAAACGGCATTGACTTAAAGGCTGACAAAATGGCACTGCAGCGCTTAAAAGAAGCTGCTGAAAAAGCTAAAATTGAGCTGTCCGGCGTTACCACGACCAACGTAAATCTGCCCTTTATTACAGCAGATGCAACCGGACCGAAGCACTTAGATATTACGTTAACCCGTGCTAAATTTGACGAACTGACCCATGACTTGGTTGAAGCCACTATGGAACCCACCAGAAACGCACTGCGTGATGCTGGCCTTTCTGCAGGCGAAATTGATAAGGTTTTATTAGTCGGCGGTTCTTCCAGAATTCCTGCTGTTCAGGAAGCTGTTAAGAAAATCACCGGCAAAGAACCCCACAAGGGCATTAACCCTGACGAATGTGTTGCTGTCGGTGCATCCATTCAGGGTGCGGTTTTATCCGGTGATGTCAGCGGTATCGTTCTGTTAGACGTAACGCCCCTTTCCTTGGGTCTTGAAACCTTAGGCGGCGTGTTTACCAAGCTGATTGAACGTAACACCACCATTCCCACCAAAAAGTCTCAGATTTTCTCCACGGCAGCAGACGGTCAGACCAGCGTTGAAGTTCATGTTCTGCAGGGCGAACGTGAGATGGCGGCTTACAACAAAACCTTAGGTAAGTTCCACTTAGATAACATTCCGTCAGCACCCCGTGGTGTACCCCAGATTGAAGTTACCTTTGACATTGATGCAAATGGTATTGTTCACGTTTCTGCAAAAGACTTAGGTACCGGCAACGAGCAGGAAATCACCATTACCGCGAGCACCAATCTGTCTGATGATGAGATTGATAAGGCAGTCAAAGAAGCAGAGCAGTTTGCAGCGGAGGATAAGAAGAAAAAAGAAGAAATTGATGCCCGCAACAATGCAGACTCTTTGGTATACCAGAGCGAAAAATCCATTAAGGATTTAGGCGACAAGATTGAAGCTAGTGATAAAGCTGCTATTGAAGCTGAAATTGAAAAGGTAAAAGAAGCCTTAAAGGGCACTGACACAGAGGCGATTAAAAAAGCTTCGGAAGCACTGTCTGCTAAGTTCTATGAAGTCAGCGCTAAAATCTATCAGGCAGCAAATCCCCAGGGCGCAGCACCGGGTGCAGAGGCTGCCGGTGGTCAGACTCCGCCGGAGGCTGGTGACAATGTTGTTGACACTGACTATGAAGTGGTTGACTAAGTAATTTAATAGCAAATGAGTGATAAGAGAGTCGAACGCTTTTGGGTTCGACTTTCTTGTGCTTAGTTTTTTGTGAGGGTGAAATCTATGGCAGAAAAAAGAGATTATTATGAAGTTCTAGGCGTGAGTAAAAGCGCCAGTGCAGAGGAGATAAAAAAAGCTTACCGCAAGCTTGCAAAGCAGTATCATCCCGACTTAAATCCTGATAATAAGGAAGCGGAAGTCAAGTTTAAAGAAGCAGGCGAGGCATATGAAGTGCTGTCTGACCCGGATAAAAAACAGCGGTATGACCAGTTCGGTCACGCCGGTGTAGACCCGAACTTTGGCGCTGGCGGTGGCGGCTTTGGCGGCTTTGACGGCGGTTTTGATTTTGGTGATATTTTTGAAGGCTTTTTTGGTGGCGGCTTTGGCGGCAGAGGCGGTGCCAGACGCAACGCACCTAAGCCCGGCTCAAACCTTGAAACCGGCGTAACAGTTACGTTTGAAGAAGCTGCTTTTGGTTGTGAAAAAGAAATCCATATTTACAGAACCGAATTCTGTCCCGGCTGTGAAGGCTCAGGGGCAAAATCCGGTAGTGAGGTGGTAACCTGTAGTACCTGCGGCGGCAGCGGTCAGGTGCGCAGCACCCAGCGGACAATTCTGGGTAACATGTCAACGGTAACAACCTGCCCTACCTGTAGCGGTAAGGGTAAAATTGTGAAAGACCCCTGTGACACCTGTAAGGGCAAGGGCAAAATCCGTAAGTCCAGAACCATTAAGGTGAACATTCCTGCCGGTATTGACCACGGTCAAAGCATTTCTCTGTCCGGTCAGGGCAATGTGGGTGACCTCGGTGCGCCGGTGGGTAATTTGTTCGTGACGGTTTCTGTTTCTCCCCACGATATTTTTGTGCGTAATAACTATGATGTTATGAGCGAAGTCCCCATCACCTTTGTGCAGGCGGCACTGGGTGCAGAACTTGAGGTTCCCACCTTAGACGGCAAGGTTAAATATACCATTCCCGAAGGCACGCAGACGGGTACAGTGTTCCGCTTAAAAGGCAAGGGGATTCCCATGCTGCGCAGAAGCGGCAGAGGTGACCAGTATGTTAAGGTGGTTGTGGAAACACCGACCCACCTCTCTCAAAAGCAAAAGGATTTGCTGCGTGAGTTTGAGGGTGGCTTAAAAAGCAATAATCACACTAAACAGAAGAAATTTTTTGATAAGGTGTGGGGTGGCGGAAAGGGCTGAGACACATGTTATTTATTTTTAACGAAAGTACAGACCCGTATTTTAATCTGGCGGCAGAGGAGTTTTTGGTGCAAAACCTTTCTGAAGAGGTTTTTATGATTTGGCGCAACCACAACACCATTGTTGTGGGCAGAAACCAGAACACACTGTCTGAAATTCATTATGACTATGTGAAAGAGCATGATATACAGGTTGTTCGCCGCATGTCCGGCGGCGGTACGGTGTTTCATGATATGGGCAATGTCAACTTTACCTTTATTGTCAACTCAGGGGATGATTTTAACAACTACCGACGGTTTTGTGAGCCGGTAATCGGCTTTTTGAAAACCTTGGGCGTTACGGCCACTTTAAGTGGGCGAAACGATATTTTAGTTGATGATAAAAAAATCTCCGGCAATGCGCAGTATATGTACAAAAACAGAGTGATGCACCACGGCACGCTACTGTATGCAGCGTCGCAGGACCGAATTTCTGAAGCGCTTAAGGTTTCGGAGGATAAGATTAAATCCAAGGGCATTAAATCTGTCAGAAGCCGTGTGACCAACATTGGCTCTCATATGGAAACCCCCATATCCGTAGAGGAATTTGTTGAGAAGTTTGTAGACTACATGGTTAAAAACATCCCGGATTGCAAATACTATGATTTAGCGCAGAACGAGGCAGAAATCAGAAAGCTCAGGGAAGAAAAATATGCTACCTGGGAATGGAATTACGGCTACTCTCCCAAGTATGAATTTGTCCGCAAGAAACGGTTTGATGCAGGATGCGTAGAGGTTCATATGGATATTGCCGGTACATCGGAAATTAAAGACATTAAGTTCTATGGTGATTTCTTTTCAAAAGTGCCGGTGACTGAGCTTGAGCAAAAGCTGCAGGGTTTGCGGCACGAGGCGGGCGCTATCGAAAAGGCGTTGGAAGATACAGATGTCTCGCAATACATTGCCGGTATCACGAAAGAAGACTTTATGACATTATTGTTTTAGGAGGAAGAAAATGTTTCAAAAAGATAGTGGCTGGAAAAGCATTGATGATGCAAAGAAAGAGGCAATTTACAATTTTTCAGAAGGATATAAAACATATTTAGACCAAGGAAAAACAGAACGCCTTGCCTGTCGTGTTGCACTGGAAATGGCAAAAGCAAAGGGCTTTGAAAATCTGGAGGAGAAAAAAAGCCTGAAAGCCGGTGACAAGGTTTATATTGTCAATCGGGACAAAAATTTGTTTTTGGCAATTATCGGTCAAGAGGATGTGGAGAAGGGCATTTCCTTTGTTATTTCTCACATCGATTGCCCTCGTATTGATTTAAAACAGAATCCGGTATATTCTGACAGTGGTCTTTCTTTATTTAAAACTCATTACTACGGCGGTATTAAAAAATACCAGTGGACAGCGATTCCTTTGGCGCTGCATGGTGTTGTGTTAAAAGCAAACGGAGAGAGACTGGAAATTAATCTGGGTGATGAACCCGGCGATCCGGTGCTGTGTATTACAGATTTGTTGCCTCACTTAGCAACGGATCAGATGCAGAAAAAAGCAACAGAAATCATCACCGGTGAGGGTCTTAATATTTTAGCCGGCAGCCTGCCTGAAGCCGACAGTGAAAAAGATGCCGAAAAGGAAGCGCTGTTGAAATTATTGTCAGAAAAATATGATATTAGTGAAGAAGATTTTCTGTCTGCTGAGCTTGAAGCTGTACCTGCTTTTAAAGCAACGGATGTGGGTTTTGACCGCAGCATGGTTGGCGCGTACGGTCACGATGACAGGGTGTGTGTTTACACATCACTCATGGCACTGTTTGAAACGGAAGCGCCTGCAAAAACAGCCGTTTGCCTTTTGACTGATAAGGAAGAAATTGGCAGCATGGGTTCCACCGGTATGCGTTCGGCCTTCTTTGAATATGCCGTGGCACTTTTAATCGAAAAAACCACCGGCGGTTATAATGAATTACAGCTTAAGCGCACTTTCAGAAATTCCAAGTGCTTATCTTCGGATGTTTGTGCAGGTGTGGATCCGAACTTCCCGGATGTGCATGATAAGATGAATGCATCATACATGGGTCGCGGCGTTGTGTTGGTGAAGTACACCGGTTCCAGGGGTAAATCCGGCACATCAGATGCCAATGCTGAGTTTGTTGGCTTTGTTCGCCGTTGCTTTGATGAAGGTGAAGTCGCTTGGCAGAGTGGTGAGCTTGGCAAGGTTGACCTTGGTGGCGGCGGTACCATTGCGCAGTATGTGGCAAACCTTGACATGGAGGTTGTGGACTGCGGCGTTCCGCTTTTATCCATGCATGCACCTTTTGAGGTTGCGTCTAAGTTTGATATCTATATGGCATACCGTGCTTATGTGGCATTTTATGCACAGAAATAAAAGAAAAAGGGTGATGTAAGAATTTTTACATCACCCTTTTTGTGTTCTTTTGCCCTTTAATTTGCAGGCTTAATTCCTTTTTTATTATGCTTTGACTGAATGTATCTATAATATTCAATGATGCTTATTTGGTATTCTGCAGGGAAATGCGAAATATCCAGCGTATTTCTATAGGGTTGCAGTGACTTTTTCCTTTTTGGATCGTTACCTCGATTATTTTCGCGCAGTGCAATATCTGCATACAAATCACTGCCGATTAAAACGTCGGTCATAATGCTATAAACATTAGCGATTTTACGTATCATGCTTATATCCGGGCGTCGCTTTCCGGTTTCGTAGTTAGCGACGCAGCTCCTTGAGATGCCTACTTTTGCAGCGAATTCCTCCTGAGATAAGCCGGCATCCATGCGCAGCATTTTTAGCTTCATTGGTAAATTGTTGTCATATTCTTTGTACATTTTTTTTACCTCCCTGTGTTGTCTATAAGCCAATTATACGATAAAAATTCAAAAATGTCAACATAAAAAACACAAAAATACAATAAAATTGTTACTTTTAGTTGAAAAATGCAAAAAAATGCAGAATTTTATGGAATTTCCATAAAATTCTGCATTTTTAATATACTCTTATAATAACGGAAGCCCTGCATCGGACAGAATTTTTGCCCGATGGATGTCATAATCCTTTGGATTAAATCCCTCAATGTATTTTTCCATTGCCGTAAGAACCAAGTCAGGCTTTAAGTTAGCAGAAGGCCCGGCAGAAAGGGTCATCGTCAACATCAAACCATCATCGGTAATGCCGCAGACAGACAAGGCATGAATATCCGGCAGGATATCACACTCTTCTGTTTTTCGCTTTGTTTTCTTTTCAACAACCACAGAGGGACGGCTCATAAACTCGCTAAATTTCTCCGGGTCAACAGGGTCGCAGACAACGGTTACCCGATATTCTGCAAAACGGATGTCAGACAGCTTTTTGGTGCCCGGAATTTTTTCGCAAAGCCCGTTAATATGTATACCTATGGGGAGAGACCTATTGAGAGCATCAATATCTTCCTTTTTTAATTCGCGGTCAACCTCAACATCCATACACTCGCATTCGCTGGTTACACCAACAGAAAGGGGCAGACCAATGGCAAGCTTGGGATGTGGATTAAAGCCCTCGGAGTAGGTCAAGGGAATGTGTGCCCGTTTAAAGGAACGGGAGAAAAGCCGGATTAAATCCAGGTGGGAAACATATTTTGCTTCACCGTATTTTGCATAACCAAAACGGTATTTAATCACAGAAATCACCCTCCTCAAACTGCTTGATACCGCAACCGGAACAGAGTTTGCGACAGTTGTTTGTTACCTCGCCCCGTTTTGCTTTTTCATTTTCTCGCATTAAAAATTCCTTTGTAACACCCGGATCAATAATGTCCCAGGGGAGAATTTCATCATAACTGCGCTCACGGTGGTTATAAAAGTTAGGGTCAATTCCCTCCTGACGAAAGGCTTCCATCCAGAGATCATACTGGAAGCATTCCTGCCAGGCATCAAACCGAACACCCAGCTTTTGCGCCCGGAGCAGAACCCGAGCAAGACGTCTGTCACCCCGGGCAAACACACCTTCTAACACGCTGAGCTTCGCCTCGTGATAGTTATAGCTGATTGCCTTGTCGCGGATTTCATCCTTAATCAAGTGCTGCTTGTCGCGCAGGGTTTCAATATCATCCTGCGGCGCCCATTGGAAGGGCGTAAAAGGCTTGGGAACAAATGACGATGCAGAAACCGTGACCCTGAGCCCCTTGTTGCGTTTTTCTTTGGGCGTATCCCGGTACGCCTGCACAACCTTGTGGGCAAGGTGGGCAATTTGTTTTACATCCTCATCCGTTTCCGTTGGCAGACCAATCATAAAATAAAGCTTAACACCACTGTAGCCGCCGGCAAAAGCTAAGGATACAGAGCGGATTAAATCGTCTTCATTAACGCCCTTATTAATTACATCACGCAGACGCTGTGAACCTGCTTCAGGTGCAAAGGTCAAGCCGCTTTTGCGCACTTTTTGAACCTTTTGCATTAAGTCTAATGAAAAATTATCTATGCGCAAAGAGGGCAGACTTAAGTTAATTTTTTTCTGAACGGTTAAGTCCAAAAGCCCTTCTGTCAGTTCCTGCAGCTCGGGATAGTCACTGGTGGAAAGGCTGGACATGGAAATTTCTTCATAGCCTGTGCTTTCAATTAGCTTTTCGGCAAGCTCTAAGAGCCGTTTGGGGCTACGCTTGCGAACGGGACGATAAATCATACCTGCCTGACAAAAACGGCAGCCACGGATGCAGCCCCGGAACAATTCCAAGGTTATACGGTCGTGGATGATTTCCATATAAGGCACAATCATGGTTTCGGGGTAGAAGCAAGCATCCATATCCCGTATGATTTGCTTTTTCACCCGTGTCGGTGCATGAGGGTGGTTTGGCACCATTTCACAGATGGTACCGTCCTCGTTATAGCTTACATCGTAAAAGCGGGGAACATAAATGCCCCGGATAGATAAAAGAGATTCTAAAAATTTAATCTTAGGCTCGCCGGATTTTTTCCAAGTGCGATAGGCGTTCATGACCTCAATGATTTGCTCTTCGCTTTCACCAATCATGAAAAAGTCCATGACATCTGAAAGCGGCTCCGGATTATACGCACAGGGTCCGCCGGCATACACAAAGGGCATATCCTCGCCGCGGTCGGAGGCGAGTGCGGGAATGCCGGATAAGTCCAGCATATTGATAATGTTAGAATAGCTCATTTCATATTGCAGGGTAAAGCCCACAACATCAAAGTCAGAGACACAGGTTCTGGTTTCCAGCGAAAACAAGGGAATGTTATGCGCCCGCATTTTTTCTTCCATATCGGTCCAGGGGGCAAACACACGCTCACAGTAGATATCCGGCTCGTTGTTTAAAAGGTGATATAGAATTTTGATTCCTAAGTGGGACATGCCCACCTCATAAACATCCGGAAAACAAAAAGCAAACCGGATGTAAACATCAGCCAGGTCTTTATGTACGCTGTTATACTCTGTGCCGATGTATCGCGCCGGTTTTTGCACTTCTTTTAAAATTTTACTTAGTTCCATGTTGTTAATCCTTTCAGGGTGTTTAACTGCCCAAAACAGTTTTTAAATAATCCAGTGAATAAAATGTATGGTCAATGCATGCAGTCATCAAAGTGCCCACATGATATTCCAGTTCATAGAGTACCTCAGGAGAGAGTCTGAAAGCAAACGCTTTTTTATCATCCGATTCTAAAATATATTGCATGGCGTTTTTGCAGGCGGGAGAGATTTTTTGGTGGCGGGCATGGTGACAGCTTTCACATACGAGCCCGCCCTCTTCCGGTGAGAAATACGCCGCTTCCGTGTTTCCGCAGCTTGTGCAGGCATCCAGATACGGCGAAAAGCCCAAATATTCCAAAAGCTTCAGCTCATACACGCATTTTACCGTTCGAAGCTCACCGCCCCATCGGGCAAAGAGATAAAAGGTGTTTAAAAACAAAGACAGAAGCCGCTCTGTGCCTTCTTCCTCCTGCACTGTGTAGCCGGTTAGGTCGGCAATGTAGGTGGCAAAAGCCAGACGCTCAATGTTCGTTGTCAGGCTGTAAAAGCTTTCAATTAAATCACAGCTTTGCACCCGATAAAGGTCGCGGCCGGGCATAAGCACAAATTCACTGTATGCAAAAAGAGAAGTGCCGGCTGCCCGCTGATTTTTAAAGCCGCGCGCACCCCGTGCCGAAGCGCGGATTACCCCAAAATCTTTTGTGAAAATGGTAATGATTAAGTCATTGTCTTTGACCTTGGTCTGTCTGATTACGACACCGGTCGTCTTGAGAAGTTCCATAGTCACCACTGTTTTCTTTTAAATTCATGGTTTGTTTATATAGTAAATAGCCGTCAATGCTGCCGGTTTTTGTAAAGATATCCCATGCAAAATTTTCAAGCATTTTTTTGCCCCCTTGCAAAAGTATTTATTATTATTTTGACAGAGAACAAAGGGAATATAGCATAAAAATTTTGTTAAATTTTATCAAGGCTTACTCTCCGGTATAGCCGAAATTCCGCAAAGCGGCTTCCCGATTGCGCCAATCGTCTTTAACTTTTACCCAAAGCTTTAACAGCACTTTTTTGTCAAGCATTTTTTCAATGTCGGCGCGGGCTAATGAACCGGCTTCTTTTAAAACAGAGCCGCCTTTGCCGATGATAATGCCTTTGTGGCTTTGCTTTTCGCAGTAAATATTTACCTCAATATCATAGAGCTTTTCCTTTTCTTTCATAGAAAAAACTTCAATGGCAATACCGTGAGGAATTTCCTGATCCAAAAGATATAACAGTTTTTCGCGTACAAGTTCTGCCACAAGCTGCCTCTCCGGCTGGTCGGTGATGGCATCCTCCGGAAAGAACATGGGTCCTTCGGGAATAAAACCGGCAATTTCAGAAAGCAATTCTGTCACGCCGTCATCCTGTCGGGCGGAAATCATCAAGATTGAGGCAAAATCAAAATGAGACTGATAGGCTGCAATCACAGGGAGCAACAAATCTTTTTTTACCTTGTCAATTTTATTGATAACCAAAATCACGGGAATGTCGGATTTTTTTAAATCCTCCATGATTTTTAATTCAATTTTACCGGGCTGCGCCGTTGGCTCAACCAAAAACAGAACCACATCAGCATCACGCATGGCACTGCCGGCAGATTTCATCATGGTTTCACCCAGCTTGGTAAAAGGGCGGTGAATCCCCGGGGTATCCACAAATACGATTTGCATATCCTCTTTATGATATACCCCTAAAATGTTGTTTCGGGTAGTTTGGGGTTTATCAGAAATAATGGCAATCTTTTGCCCGATAATCCGGTTTAAAAGGGTGGATTTTCCTACATTTGGTCTGCCGCAAATGGCAACAAAGCCTGATTTAAATTCACTCATGAACGGTTTCCTTTCTTCGCCCGTTTTCCTTTAAATAAAACGGTTAATCCAAACCTGGGCAGTGCCAGCATTCTAAAAAATCTGGAGGGCTGTTTCATCAAACGGTAAAACCACTCAAGGCCGGCCTTTTGATATTTTTCCGGAGCACGTTCTACCGTGCCTGCCCAAACGTCTAAGCTGCCGCCTACGCCGAGCAAGATTTTAGCTCCCAGCTCATCCTTGTGGGCGGCAATCCATTTTTCCTGCTTGGGTGCACCCGGACAAACCAAAAGTATATCCGGCCTTTTAGTTTTAATATCTTCAATAATCAGCTTTTCCTTTTCCGTATCAAAGTAACCGTCAGAAAAGCCGCAGACGGAAAGCTTGGGATATTGTGCAGTTAAATTTTTAATGGCAAGCTCAGCTACGCCGGGTTTACCGCCGAAAAAGTACAGACTGCGACTGCCGTCAGATACGGCCTCAATCAGTTTAGAGGCAAGGTCAAAGCCTGCCACACGCTCAGGCAACGGTGCTTTTAAAATTTTTGATGCATACACAACACCGATGCCGTCGGCAACAATTAAGTCACCGCTGTTTAAGGTTTTGCGAAATTCCGCATCTTTATGAGCCACCATAATGATTTCAGAATTTGGCGTAAAAACGGCATGACCCTTATCTTCATTTAAAAAATCTATTAAGCAAGACAGGGCGCCGCAAATATCCACATGGTCAACCAAAACACCCAAAATATCAATCTTTTTCAAGGGAGCACCTCCATGGATTTATCTCTTATCAACATCCATTACAAATATACCACAAAATCTTTTGAAATTCAATAGAAACCTTTATTTTTCGTGGAAACGATAGAGCTAATTGGTTGACAATAATAAAAGAATAAGGTATAATTTTTTTGCCAAGTTATGACAAATAATTAATAGAGTCAAACGGATTTTACTGAGCTTATAAAAATGGGAAGCAAGCTATGGCTCTCGCATTAGCATAGGGGAAGAAATTATAGTCTGGAACTTGACAAAAGGGATTAATTATGTTACAATTTTAGTTGCGTTTGATCGTCAAAAAGAGAGGCTCTATGCCGGCGGTTTGATCAACTACATTAAGATGCAAAATCAGTCATTTGGAAATGTGCAATATTAGAAACAATTCGTGCAGTAACAGAGAAGTTTGCATCGATTAAAAAACAGCATGCCCGTGTAGAGAATGAAAGCGGGCAAGAAATTTGCCGATTACGTTATGGAGATTGTTGCTTTACTGTAAGCAATAGTTCACATGAAGGAAGTAAAAAGATGAATCATGAAAAAAGGGATGTACCTTTAGTCGTAGTTAAGCGCTTGCCCCGATACTACCGGTATTTGGGAGAACTGCTCCGCGAGGGCATTACCAGAATTTCATCAGGAGAGCTCAGCAAACGAATGGGCGTAACTGCCTCTCAGATTCGCCAGGACTTTAACTGTTTTGGCGGTTTTGGACAGCAGGGTTACGGATATAATGTAGAAAAGCTGCAACATGAGATTGCTAATATTTTAGGCTTGTCTTACGGCTACAAAACCATTATCATCGGTGCCGGTCATTTGGGTCATGCCCTTGCAAATCATACGAATTTTGCAAAACGTGGTTTTGAACTGATTGGCATTTTTGATAAAAAGCCGGAGCTTGTCGGAACGGTTATCAATGGATTGCCGGTATTGCCCATGGAGGAGCTTGAGCCTTTTTGCAAAACCCATCAGGTCAACATTGCAATACTGCCACTGCCAAAGTCTGCCATCCTGGAGGTGGTTCCCAGGCTTGTAGCCTTGGGCATTAAGGGTTTATGGAACTTTTCTTATACGGACATTGATGTGCCGGAAGATGTGGCAGTTGAGAACGTTCACTTAAGTGACAGCTTGATGACCTTATCCTACAAGCTGACAGAAAAACAAAAAAACGGGGAGGCATAATCCCCTTTATATGCGCCCGTAGCTCAGTGGATAGAGCACCGGCCTCCGGAGCCGGGAGCGTAGGTTCGACTCCTATCGGGCGTGCCAAAAAAATCCGTACACTTTCGTGTGCGGATTTTTACTTATTCACTATTACCTCTTCACTATTCACAAAAAAACCTTTTGTGTACGGATTTTTAAAGGAATAAGCAATAGTGAAGAAGGAGAACTGCCGGCCTCCTTATCGGATGGTTGCCGTTGATTTTCCGGTTATATCACAAACAGATTTTATATATTCTTGAGTAGTTCTGCCGGTTCGTATTTCTGCAGAGGTGCTAAAAATCCTTTTTCCTTCAGCTTTGCTTCGATGACAGAAAGGGTTTCGGCAGTATCTGCTGAAATGGTGTGATAATGGTAACCGGAGGTTACATTTTTCAGCAGGCTGGACTTTCCCGTGGTAATGTTTTCTAAAAATCTTGCAACATCCCGCCGAGATTTAATATCCATTCTGGCGCTGACTTTGTTGTAAACCTTGTGGTAAATAAATACATCTTCTACAACACCGCCTAAGTCTACAATCAGCTTGAGCTCGGCCTCAACCTCTTCGTCTGAATGAATGATTTTAAAGATTCGTGCCGGCTTTACCGACTGACTCAGTACATATCCTTTGCTGAGAGAGACAATCGGGTAGCCATCTGAACGCAAACGGGCAATGTCTTTTACAATGATTTGTCTGCTGACGCCGAAATCTTGAGAAAAACTGCCTGCGGAAATCGGCACTTTTGCCGTCGCCAGGCGATTGACAATTTCTTTTCTTCTTTCTTCAGCCTTCATCGCATTACCTCCGCTTACATAATTGCATGCAGATTTTTAAGGGACAGGTCTAAAATCGGGGCAGAATGTGTCAAGGCACCGCTGGAGATGTAGTCAACACCTAAATCCGTCAGTGCAGCAATGTTTTCTTTGGTAACGTTCCCCGATACTTCAACTTCTGCTCTGCCGGCAATGTATTCCATGGCTGTTTTAATTTCTTCATGGGTCATATTGTCAAGCATGATAATATCAGCCTTTGCCTCAACCGCTTCTTTAACCATATCAAAATTTTCTACCTCAATTTCAATCTTGCGAACAAAGGGGGCATATTCCTTTGCCATTTTAATGGCTTTTGTTACGCTGCCTGCCGCACCGATGTGATTGTCTTTCAGTAAAACGCCGTCAGATAAATTGTATCTATGGTTTGAACCGCCACCAACTCTGACAGAATATTTTTCAAAAATACGGTTGTTGGGCGTGGTTTTTCGAGTGTCCAGCAACGTGGTTTTCGTGCCTTTTAAAAGCGCGGCAACGCTTCTGGTATAGGTAGCAATGCCGCTCATGCGCTGCAGATAGTTAAGGGCTGTGCGTTCACCGGAGAGCAACACACGAATGTCGCCTTTTATTTTTGCAATAAGCTCGCCTTTTTTAATCTCTTTGCCATCTTCACAGAACCAGGTCACTTCTGTGCCGGCATCAAGTAAGGTGAATACTCGCTCAAACACCTGCATGCCGCACAAAACGCCGTCTTCTTTACATATCAGGTCTACCTCGCCTAAGGTTTCATCGGGCATAACGCTGTTTGTGGAAACGTCCTCGCTGGTAATATCCTCTTCCAGTGCACTCAGAATTAAAGGGTCTACTTTTAATAGCATGGTTGCTTTGTCAAACATATTTTTATTCTCCTTTTTCTTGATTTGTTTTGTCTATTTCGTCAAGCACAAGCTTGCGGTACTTTTCTTCCAGCTCTTTTCTGTTTTGATAGACTGTCAGGTCGATGGTTGGCAAAGGTGTGGCATTTTGGGGATTATTCTTCATATCCATTGCCGCACGTTTTGCAAATACCAGGCTTTCTAAGAGTGAATTGCTTGCCAGCCTGTTCTTTCCATGAACGCCGTTGCAGGCAGTTTCGCCAATGGCATAAAGCCTGTCCATTGAGGTTTTGCTGTTGTGGTTTACCTGTATGCCACCCATAAAATAATGCTGTGCCGGCACAACGGGAATACATTCTTGGGTGACGTCATAGCTTTGCTCACGACAGTGCTGCACAATATTGGGGAAATGGCTTGCAAGCTCGTTTTGTGGAATCGTCCTCAGGTCCTCCCACACAAAATCCGAGCCATCCGCTTCCATTTGTTTCTTAATGACATCGCTCAGCACGTCTCTCGGCAAAAGCTCATTGGTAAACCGTTCCATATCCTTATTATAAAGCTTGGCACCCTCGCCCCTAACGGATTCGGAAATCAGAAAGCTTCTGTCCTCCGGTTTTTTTGAATATAGGGTAGTGGGGTGAATTTGTATGTAATTCATGTTTTTAAGTGCCACACCGTGGCAGATGGCAATAGCAACGGCATCGCCGGTTAGGTGCTTAAAGTTTGTTGAGTGGCGATACAACCCGCCGATACCGCCGCAAGCCAAAACGGTGTATGCACAGCTGATGGTTTTAACACCTGCGTCCTTCGTTGCAATGACGGCACCAACGCAGGCACCATCAGCTTCAATAATATCCAGCAAAGTTGTATATTCATAAATGGTAATGTTTTCTCTTTTTTGCACTTCCTTGAGGAGCTTAGATGTAATTTCCTTCCCCGTAATGTCGCGGTGGAATAAGATGCGGTTATCAGAATGGGCGCCTTCTTTTGTGTAAATAAAGCTTCCGTCTTCATTGCGGGAGAACTCAACACCATAGCTGACAAGGTCAGCAATTACATTCTGGGAGGAGCGTATCATAATGGAAACACTCTCTTTGTCATTTTCATAGTGACCTGCTTTCATGGTATCTTCAAAAAAGGCATCATAGTCCGTTTCATCCTTTAACACACAGATACCACCCTGTGCCAGAAAGGAGTCACTGTCCTGTAAACCCGTTTTTGTTATGATTGTAATTTTCTTCTCCTTTGGCAGATGCAAGGCGCAATAAAGACCGGAGCATCCGCTGCCGACAATGAGTATATCTGTGTTCATACTACCTCCGTAATGTTACAGTTTTTTCGCAATGTAACTCAAGTATATCACAAAAGTTTACAGAATTCAAGACAGGTGTAAACTTTTGTGTAAACTTTTATTGACTTTTATCGAAAAAGCGGATATAATTAGATATCATGGGAGGGATACATATGCGCTCTACAAAAGATATACAAAGCGAAATTTTAAGGTTAAAGAAGGAAAATGATGTTTGCATTCTGGCTCACGCCTATCAAACGCAGGATATACATGAGGTGGCAGATTTTATCGGTGACTCCTTTGCCCTGAGCAAAAAAGCGGCAGAGGCACCTCAGAAAACCATTTTAATGTGCGGCGTTCGCTTTATGGCTGAAACCGCAAAGATTCTCTCTCCCGATAAAAAGGTTATTCTCTCCCATCCGGAGGCAGGCTGTCCTATGGCAGAGCAGCTAACGGCTTCGGAGCTTGCTGAACTCAAAAAGCAGTATCCCCAAAGCGCCGTTGTGGCATATATTAACACAACCTCTGCACTGAAAACAGAATGTGATGTGTGTGTAACTTCGGCATCGGCTCTGGAAGCGGTGAAAAAAATTCCCCAAAAGGAGATTTTGTTTATTCCCGATTGTAACCTAGGGTCCTGGCTTGCCAAGCAGATACCGGAAAAAACCTTTCATTTTATAAAAGGCGGCTGCCCGGTACATATGCAAATTTCGCCAGAAGATGTTCTAAAGGCAAGAAAAAAACATCCTGATGCTTTGCTATTAGTGCATCCTGAGTGCAAAAGCGAGGTTACAGAGCAGGCAGATTATGCCGGCAGTACAACGGGTATTATTCATTTTGCAGAAAACAGTGATGCAAAAGAATTTATCATCGGCACCGATAACAGCATTGTTCAGCATCTGCAGTTTGCTCATCCCGATAAGAAGTTTTATCCCCTTGCAAAATGCTGTGTGTGTGACGATATGCGGCTGACCACACTGGTTGATGTATATAACTGTGTAAACGGCACAGGGGGAGAAGAAATTATTCTTTCAGATGCAGTTATGACAAAGGCACGGCGTAGTATTGATGCGATGCTTAGCTAACACGGCGCACACAATGCGCATACTGCGCAAAATATAAAAAGAGGCTGCTCAATAAACAAAATACAATGTATCAATCTTCTTTTGTAGGGGATGTTCATGAATCACCCCTACAATTTGAAAACGATTATGTATTTACAGTGTTTAAAGAGACAACCTCTTTTATTTTTCCTCATTTTCTTTTAAAACAGAAAAACAGTTTGCAATAAACACAATGTGCGATACAGCCATTGTCGTACTGCGAAGCATGGTTTTAACCTCAGAATTGGTTGTGCCGATGGTATCTGCCGTATCCTTTAAGCCGGAGATTACCAGCAGCATGTTTTCAAGCTCTGAGCAAAAATAATTATATGCCGTTTCTGAGTCATACGTTTCTTTTTGCATCACAAACAGCCTGCTGATATTTTCTAAGGATAAGACACTTTTAATTAGGCTCATAACAATTAAATAGGCAATTTGTTCAGCATCATACTGCTTTTTTTTAGGCGGCGCAATGACACCTTTTTTCACATAGTTACTCACCATGGAAGAGGTGATTTCAGCACAACCCAGCGGCACAATCAATCCGTTTATATATTTAGTTACTTGTTCTAAATACAGCCCCATGTTTGGCAACTCACGGTACCGAGGTAAACGGAACCCCCGAACCTTTTCGGCAAACAGAGCTTTCATATCGTGTTTCATGTTTATATTGTATATAATTTTCGAAATTTTGTCAATAAGTTTTTAGAAACGGTTGACACAGTAGTTAAAAACTGGTATAATACAACTATCGGTTTTTAAAAAACCGATAAGAAGATTTCGAGGACTATATGGAGTTGTATTATGTTAAATTGTAAAATTATTTGTGATTCCTCTTCGGACTTACTGACGCTTAGCGGAGCAAACTTTTCTTGTGTTCCTCTAAAAATTATAACAAATGAAAGAGAATATACGGATGATTGTCTGTTGGATGTTGATGGCATGATTGACGATTTACAAAGCTATAAGGGAGCTTCTCAATCATCTTGCCCAAATACGGAGGACTGGAAGCTTGCCTTTGAAGCGTATGACTGTGTTTTTTGTGTTACCCTTACCAGCAACTTATCCGGCAGCTACAATGCGGCACAGATTGCGCTTTCAGAATATCTGCAGGAGCATCCAGGCAGAAAGGGCTATGTGATTGATACGTTATCTGCCGGTCCGGAGGTTGCCCTCGTTGTAGAAAAACTGCGGGATTTAATCCTACAGGGGCTCTGTTTTGATGAAATTGTGGAAAAAATCCAGACATATATGGCATCCACCCATTTGCTTTTTTCATTGGAATCTCTGTGGAATCTTGCTAACAATGGCAGGGTAAATATGGCTGTGGCAAAACTTACAGGTCTTTTAGGCATTCGGGTAATTGGAAAGGCAAGTGACGAAGGAACTCTTGCCGTCATCAGCAAGGCAAAGGGCGAAAAGAAAGCTTTAAAAGAGGTAATCAAAAATATGCTTTTGACCGGCTACCAAGGCGGCAAGGTACGCATTCACCATTGCCGGAACCTTGCAGCGGCAGAAACACTGCAAAATGCCATATTAAAAGAATATCCCCATGCTTCTGTTATCATTGAGAAGACACGGGGATTATGTAGCTTTTATGCAGAAAACGGCGGTCTGCTTATTGGCTATGAAGCTTAAAGAATTTTCTGAATTTCCATCAGTGAGTGTACAACATAGTCAATGTTATATTCCGTCGGATGCGGCAGATGTTTCGGATTAAACCAGCAGGTTTTCATGCCATAGGCCATGCCTCCTGAAATATCTGCTGTCAGTGAATCGCCGATGATGATTGAGGTTTCCGGTGATGCACCTAAAAGCCGCGCAAAGCAGGCATCAAAAAAAGCTTTTTCCGGCTTTGCAGCACCCAAGGCTTCAGAGAGAAAAATGTAATCTACAAGCGGCGGAATAGGAGTGTGCGCCAAACGCTTTAACTGTTGTTGTTCCGGCGCGTTGCTGGCGAGGCAGACGGTGTATTTGGGGGATAGATAGGTTAGCAAGTCTAAAGCGCCGGACATTAAAACCGGACTTTCTTTAATATGGTGCAGAAACAATTTTTCCATCAAAATGCCGTCAGCGTCTATTTGCAGGCGGTCAAAGATGAGCTGCCAACGAATCTTATGAAGCTCCTCACGGGTCAAACTGCCGTCTTCAATTTTCAGCCACAGTTTGTCGTTTTCCTCAATAAAAACAGGAAAAACCTCATCGTGAAAGGTCAGGTTTAAATCCCGAAAGGCTTTCATGCTAGATGCTTTAGCACATTCGTTAAAGTCAAGCAGGGTGTTGTCAATATCTAAGAAAACAGTTTGAATCATGTGTATTCTCCCTTATTGAAACAGAGGAATTTGCAGACGCAAATTCCTCTGTTTTTTACTTCGTTGTGGCAGCCTCAACGAGCCGTGATGCGCCATATTGCTCACGCAAAGCATTTTTTTGAATCTTGCCCGTTGCATTTCTTGGGATATCAGCAAGAATAATCTTTTTGGGTCTCTTATAGCGGGGCAGAGCGAGGCAGAATTCATCCATTTCTTCGACCGTAGCCGTCATACCCTCTTTGAGCTGGATGATAGCTGCGGTAATTTCTCCTAAACGCTCATCGGGAAGGCCAATCACACCCACATCGCTGACCTTGTCATTGGTGCGGATAAAGTCCTCAATCTGCACGGGATAAATATTTTCGCCGCCGGTGATGATAACATCTTTTTTACGGTCAACTAAGTAGATAAAACCGTCTTCATCCTGCTTTGCCATGTCGCCGGTGAGCAGCCAGTTGTCAGCAGTGAGCACCTCTTGGGTGGCTGCGGGATTTTTATAATAGCATTTCATAACCCCGTCACCCTTTAGGCAAAGCTCGCCAACCTCACCCGGTTTTACAACCTCGCCGGCTTCATCAACAATTTTAACCTCCCAGCGATAACCGGGGATGCCGATGGCACCCACCTTGTGGATGTTTTCAACGCCCAGATGCACCGCGCCGGGGCCGATGGACTCAGAAAGCCCATAGTTAGTGTCATATTCGTGGTTGGGGAAAACCTCCTTCCAACGCTTAATCAGGGAAGGGGGAACAGGCTGTGCGCCAATGTGCATCAGCCGCCACTGGCTGAGCCTATATTTTGAAAGGTCAATCTCGCCCCGGTCAATGGCATCTAAAATGTCCTGCGCCCAGGGAACGAGCAGCCAAACAATAGATGCTTTTTCATTAGACACGGTCTCTAGAATCCATTCCGGCTTAATGCCCTTTAAAATAACAGCCTTTGAGCCGGAGAGCAGGGAACCGAACCAATGCATCTTAGCACCGGTATGATACAGCGGCGGAATGCAGAGGAATACATCCTCCCGAGCTTGGGAATGATGGTTCTGCTCTACCTGACAAGACATCACCAAGGCTTTATGCCGATGGAGAATGGCTTTCGGAAAGCCCGTTGTGCCGGAAGAAAAATAAATGGCACCGTCATCTTCATCGGTAATCTCCACGGCGGGAACGCCAGAAGAACAGTAAGTAATCATTTCTTTGTAGTTATCTGCAAAGGCAGGAGTTTCGTTCTGGGTGCCAACGAAGAAATAGTCACGGATTTTGAGCTTGGGTAAAATGTTCTCCAAGCGCTCGGTAAATTCAGGACCGAATACCAAAACAGAGATATCTGCAAGGTCAGCACAGTATTCAATTTCTTCAGCAGAAAAGCGGAAGTTCATGGGAACTGCCAGTGCACCGGCTTTTAAGATGCCAAAATAAATGGGTAACCAATCAATGCAATTCATCATTAAAATGGCGACCTTGTCACCCTTTTTCACCCCGCGGGTGAGTAGGAGATTTGCAAAGCGGTTTGCTGCAACATCAAACTGTCGCCAGGTCATTTCCCGTCTGTAAGGCTCAGTACCGGAGGATTCAATCAGGCTGTACTCACGCCAGGAAACACTGTGATCAGGCTGGTTGACAGGGTTCACCTCAACAAGGCTGACCTCGTTGGGATACAGTCGTGAATTTCTTTCAAGATAATCTGTAATAGGCATTCTATCAACTCTCTCTTTTCGTTAGATATTTATTCGTTTAAGGATTTTTTAGCGGACACAACAACCTGACTTTCGTAGCAGGTAAACATGCCGTCGATTAAGGTGTTGTTCGGCTTTTTGGTTATCAGGCTTACCAGAGGAACTAAAATCAGACCGCCAATCATAGCCAAGGCACCGCAATTAATGGGTGATTGGAGCATAGCCGGGAAGCTGCTACGCATCAGCATATTTGCCACCATGATACCGGAGCCGAAGATGAAGCTTGCCCAAACAGACGCTTTGGTGATTCTCTTGCTGTATAAGCCATAGAGGAAAGGCGCTAAAAAGGCACCTGCCAAAGCACCCCAGGAAATACCCATCATATCCGCAATGTAGCCGAGGCTATCTTTATTGATGGCAATGACTGCAGAAATGACAACAAAAATCAAAACAAACAAACGAAGCACCACAATCTGTGTTTTTTCGCTCATTTTCTTAGCAATATTTCCCTTTACCAAGTCAAGGGTCAGGGTTGAACTGGAGGTCAGAACTAAAGATGCCAGCGTAGACATGGAAGCAGACAGAACCAGCACAATGACAATACCGATTAAAAGATCCGGCATGTCTTTTAGCATCGTGGGGATGATGGCATCAAAACCGTCAACGGGAACGCCGCCTTCAGCCACAATGCCTGAAATTCTGCCGAAGCCACCCAAAAAGTAGCAACCGCCGGCAACGATAACTGCAAAGATGGTGGAAATAATCGTACCCTTTGCAATGTTCTTTTCGCTTTTAATGGCGTAGAACTTCTGCACCATTTGGGGCAGACCCCAAGTACCCAAAGAGGTTAAAATGACAACACAGAAAAGACCGAAGGGGTCAGGACCAAAGAAAGAAGCAAATGCCCCGGGGACTTCGTGCTCAACTGAGGCAAGCTTTGCCAGAGACCCGGTAAAACCACCGTTACCATTTAATACGGCAACAATTACGGCGACAATGCCGCCCAGCATAATCAGACCCTGAATAAAGTCGTTAATAGCGGTTGCCATGTAACCGCCGGCAATGACATAGATGCCGGTTAAAACCGCCATCACGATAACACAGGTGTTATATGTTACACCGGGGAATGCCATCTCAAATAAGCGGGAAAGACCGTTGTAGAGAGA
>JAFWAT010000075.1 GCA_017507525.1 Clostridia bacterium
ACGGAGCTTTTAAAAAGGCTGGGGAATCCTCAGGACAAATTGCGCATTATTCATATTGCAGGCACCAATGGAAAAGGGTCTGTGGGGAGCTTGTTGCAGCACGCTTTGCATAAAGCCGGATACAGAGTAGGCTTTTTTACATCTCCTTTTTTATTTACAAGACGGGAAATGATACAACTTGGTTGTGACAACATCTCTGAAACGGATTTTGCAGAGGTTTTGTCGGTCGTCGCAAAAAAGGCAGATAGGATGGAGCGGGAGGGGCGACAGCACCCTACAGAATTTGAAATTATGACTGCGGTTGCTTATTTATTTTTCTGCCGGCAGGGGTGTGATTATGTGATTGCTGAAGCCGGCATGGGTGGCGGCAGAGATGCAACCAATGTGATGAAACAGTCAGAGGTTTCGGTGCTGACACGGATAGATTATGACCATCTTCAGTTTTTAGGAAACTCCCTGACAGAAATTACAAGGGAAAAATGCGGTATTTTTCGTGAAAATTGTCCGGTGGTGGTCTATCCTGACCAGGAGGCAGAAACGCTTTCAGTGATTGAAATAGAGGCAGAAAAACAAAATGCACCATTGGTTCTTCCGCTTTCGGGTGCCGTAGCGATTGAGAAAAGCAATGCAGAGGGCAGCATTTTTTCGTATGGAAAGCTAAAAAACATTAAAATTTCTCTTTGTGGTAAGCATCAGGTGTATAATGCTGTCACTGCGCTTGCTGTTTTGATGACTTTGTGTCAAAAGGGTGCAGAAATTCCGGATGAGAGTATTCGGGAGGGCTTTGCAGCAGCAAAATGGCAAGGTCGATTTGAAGTTTTATCCGATATGCCTACGGTGATTTTAGATGGTGCCCATAACTTAAACGGGGCAAAGGCATTTTGCGATGCAGTTTTAACCTGCTATCCTGAAAAACGTTTTGTAGGCATTGTGGGGATGCTTCGTGACAAGGATTTTAAAGCCTCGCTTTTAGAGTTTTCTAAGGTGTGCGACAAAATGATTGTGACAACAGTGCCGAGCCCTAGAGCGGCAAGTGCAGAGGAGCTTTTGAAGGCATGCAGGGAGCTTGGGATTGATGCTTCGGGAGTAGATAATTCCGAGGCGGCAGTTATGCAAGGCTTTGCAGAAAGAACCAAGGAGCAGGGAGTTTTCTGTGTCGGTTCTTTATATGCGTTGCCTATATTTGATAAGGCTTGTCGAAAAGCTTTGAAAAATTTTTAAATAAAGAAACAAACACAGCGACTAGAGAGTCGCTGTGTTTGTTTCTTTTAATAAGGGATGTTTAAGTTAATGCCGTTATATGCCATCATGGCAATGTCGCCGCGGGTTGCGGCAATGCCTTTTTGACCTGTTAAATGTTTTGTGATCCCTTTGTCTGTCGCTGTTTTGATATAACCGGCAGACCAATCATCAGGGTCCATCTCAACATCTTCTCCGTAGCCTAAGGCGCAGACCACCATTTTAATGGCTTCTTCATATTTAACTTGATCGCCGGGTCGGAAATTACCGTTACCGTCGCCGTTTATAATTCCTGTGGAAGAGGCAAAATTAATGTATCCGGTTGCCCAGTGGCTAGAGGCAACGTCTGTAAAGTCTGTTTTGCCTTTTAAATCGGTTGCCTCATTGTCTTTGGCAATCATACGGCAAACAATGGCTGCCATTTCAGCTCTGTTAATGGAATTTTGCGGTTTAAAAGTCCCATCGGGGTAGCCGTCTAACACGCCGAACTCTTTTAAAAGAGAGGCGGCGTGAGCGTAATAGTCAGTGTCTTTCACGTCAGAAAAGGCTACGGCATTAGCAAAGATGAATGTACAGAATGTCAACGATAATATGATAAAAATGCTTATGATTCGCTTCATGTCCGGTCAATCCTTTCTTATGAACAATTTGCATTATTATTGTATCATAAAGAGGCGGCAAAGTAAATAAGCTACGGGAATTTTTAAAAAGTGTAATTTTGACAATTTTTTCTTTACATAAAAATTCCTTGGTTGTACAAAATACTCTTGTAATGAAAACCCAAAGGAGCAAATTAATAGAATGAAAGCAACGGGAATTGTTAGACGTATTGACGACTTAGGCCGCGTTGTAATTCCGAAAGAAATCCGCAGAACCATGCGCATCCGTGAAGGCGACCCGCTGGAAATTTATACTGACCGTGACGGTGAAGTGATTTTCAAGAAATATTCCCCCATTGGTGAGCTTGGCGATTTTGCATTAGAATACGCAGAAACCTTGTCTAAAACCAGTGGACATCCTACTTGTATTACCGATAAGGACAACATCATTGCTGTTTCGGGTGTGCCGAAGCGCGAACTCTCTGAAAAAAAGATTAGCCCTGAGATTGAAAAAATGATGGAGGATAAGTCTACGTTTGTTTTAAAACGGGGCGAGGATAAAAGAGTTAACGTCATTGAGGGCAGCGAGAAATATACCGCCGGCGTGGTTGTGCCCATTATTTCTGAAGGCGATACCATTGGTTCGGTGGTGTTCTTTTCCAACGAAACAACGCCCCAGATGGGTGAGGTTGAGGAAAAGCTGGCACAGTCGGCAGCGGGTTTTTTGGGCAGACATATGGAACAATAAAAAAACGCTTGCAGAATGTAAGGTTCTGCAAGCGTTTTTTGGTGCTTTAGGGGTCTGTACATTTTGCCGCTATCCCTTGGCTAAATATCAAAAAATTCGACTGAAAGATTCCCGTTTTCCACCGTCAGAATGGCATAAGAACAACCGGGGTAGCAGACCGAGCCGGGATTTATGATGCGAATGCCGTTGGTGGTTTCATCCGTCCGTTTGTGTGTATGACCGAATAGTGCAACCTGACAATCATTCTTTTTGGCTTGATACACAAGCCCGCTAAAATCCCGCTTTACGCGCTCTTGATGACCGTGTGTAATATAGAAACGGATGCCCTCGAAGGTTAGCGTCGTAAAATAAGGTTTTTCAGTATACCACTCGTTGTTACCACTGACGGAGCAAATGGGCAAAAGGGGCGGTGCTACATAGCTCATATATTCGCAGTCACGCTCCACATCGCCGCAATGAATAACCTGATCTATTTTTCCGCATTGTTCCAAAATCGTATCAATACGGTTGGTATCGTTATGGGTGTCACTTAACAGTAAAATTCTCATAAAGAAACACCGCTTGCAAAATTCTCCAGCATTTTAAGACCTGTTTTGCCGCTTTTTTCAGGATGGAACTGGGTCAGGTGGATAGAATCAGTTTCCACCAGCACATCAGCTACATCGCCGTATTCCACCGTTGCGCTGACGGTGCTTTTATCCTTAGCATCAACAAAATAGGAATGCACAAAGTAAACGTAAGGGGGGAGTTCTATGCCGGCAAGCAGTCGAGATTCCTTCTGCACCGTCAAGTGATTCCAGCCGATTTGGGGAATTTTTAAACCGGAATCCTGCGAAAATCGCTTGACAGAACCGCCTAAAATGCCCAGACCCTCACAGTCGCCCTCTTCGCTGTATTCATACATGAGCTGCATACCGAGGCAGATGCCTAAAAACGGCGTTTTATTTGCCACAACCTCTTTTACAACGGAGTCAAGACCGGCAGCCTTTAACTTATCCATGGCGTCACGAAAGGCGCCAACGCCGGGGAGCACCACACGGTCAGCCGAGAGAATTGTCTTCGGGTCAGCGGTAACGGTTACATCCTGACCTAAATATAAAAATGCTTTTTCGACGCTTCGGAGGTTTCCGGCGTCATAGTCTAAAATTGCAATCATAGTTTACCTCATCCAAGCAGCTTTTTTATTTTTTCAACCAGGGCTAGAATCCGCTCTGACTCCATTTTCATGCTGACACGGTTTACCACGAAACGGGCAGAGAGGTCACAGATTTCTTCTAAAACCACAAGACCGTTTTCTTTTAAGGTTTTACCGCTTTCAACAATATCCACAATGACCTCAGAAAGCCCTATCAAGGGTGCAAGCTCAACAGAGCCGTTTAACTTACTCAGCTCAACAGATTGTTTTTTTACATGGTGATAGTAATTTTTAGCAATCTGGGGATATTTTGTGGCAACACGCATGTTGTGGATTTCATCTAAATGACCTTCTAGCTCTTTAGGACCGGCAACAGCCATGCGGCAGGCACCAAAGCCTAAATTAATCATTTCGTATAAATCCTTGCCGGACTCAAGCAGGG
>JAFWAT010000076.1 GCA_017507525.1 Clostridia bacterium
AGCCGGTCTCAGAATCCAACAGCTTGATTGACAGCCAACGGGCAGGCAAACGGTCGGTTACAAGAGATGCAAACGGCTCTATCATGCTGATTGCCTCTTCTATTACAGGGCGGTAGGTAACTTGCTTTGGAGTGGGCGGGCTTTGGCAGACCTCTTCGATGGCTTTCATGAGAGAATCAAGTCCTTTGCCTTGCCTTGCGCTGGTGGGGACAACGGGGACGCCAAGCAGGGAAGCAAGCTTTTGACAGTTAACGGAGATATGCTTGCGCTTGGCTTCATCCATGAGGTTTACGCAAAGAACGACGCGGCTTGAAATCTCCATGGTCTGCAAAACAAGGTTTAAGTTTCGCGCAAGACAGGTTGCATCGCAAACAATGACAACAGCATCGCATTCTGAAAAACATAAAAAGTCTCTTGCAATTTCCTCCTCGGCAGAGTGAGGGACCAAAGAATATGTACCGGGAATATCCACTAAGGTGTAGGCGTTATTTTCAAACGTAAATGTTCCCCAGGAACTGCCTACGGTTTTGCCGGGCCAATTGCCGGTGTGTTGATGCATTCCGGTTAGTGCATTAAAGACGGTGCTTTTGCCCACGTTGGGGTTGCCGGCAAGCGCAACAATTGCACCGTCACTCGAGGTTTTCTTTATATCAAATTCGGTCACCTTGCGACCGGTGGATTGTTTTGTTAATCCCATGTACATCCCTCCTTTGGTTCTGGGCAGATGACTTCTATTTGTGATGCTTCCTCTAAGCGTAGTGCAATGACAGCGCCCAGTACTAAATATGCCCTTGGGTCGCCGGCAGGGCTTTGGTATAAGCAGGTGATTTTAGCGCCCGGCGTGAGCCCTATATCAAGCAGACGCCTGCGTATAGAATCCCGGGCAGACAATTCCTTGATATATGCGGTTGCCCCTATTGGCAGGCTGTGTAAATCCATACATATTACCTCACAAAAAGTTCTGCTGTTTCACTATATGCTAACATGATGCTTTCGGTGCAGAAACTCTATAAAAAGCAAAGCTTTGTTTAAAATTTTCAACAAAGCTTGGTTGGACTTTGTGAAGACATCCCTTATTTCTGACAAGCAAGCAAACTATCTCATTGTCATTTGGAAATAAATAGAATTTAAATTGACAGAACGAAACACTTTGTCAATTTTTTTATAAAAAACTTTTTGGGTTTTATTGTCGAATCGGGCAAAATATCTGTTGCTTTTTCGTGTTTCAAAACGAAACACCTTAGGTTTATGCTGTTTCTGTCAGATATTGCGATTTTTTATACTGGATTTTTTGTTTCATATACTATATAATGTATATTGTGTGAAGAACAAAACTAAATCTAGAAAGGGGACTTAGCAGTCAATGCGGAAATTAGTCAAAACAGTCAACGTGGCAACAGATGAATCAGGGGAGGAAACATTTTTTCTGGATTATTACATTCTGGAAAAGGAAGTGCAGGTAGAAGGCATAAGCATCAGTCGCTTTGGTCTTGAAATTTACAAACGGGCACAACGAAAAGACGGAACGCCTTATGCCGAATACCGCAAAGTTTTTGATGTGTTTCAAACAGAAGCAGAAGCAAATGAAGTTTTGCACCTTTTAGCGCGAAACACTGTTACACCGGTTTCGATGAAAGAAATCTTAGAAGACTTGTTAGGATGTTCAGATTTCTCCGGTGAAGCCTTGCTAGTTGAGGCGGTTTAATTTCAAAAAGAAGCTACAGTAAAAGGAAAATGCTTTACTGTAGCTTCTTTTTTAATATGGATAAAAACACGTTATATGTAAATACTGTTAAATAGAGAGGAGTGATTGTATGTTTAAACATGAAAAACATTTTATGCAGCCTGTTGAGGTAGAAAAGGCAAACCCGCAGTATGCGGCACTTTTGCAGGAGCAGTTGGGCGGTGCCAATGGAGAACTGAAAGCCGCCATGCAGTATATGTCCCAAAGCTTTCGTATTAAAGACCCTGAAATTAAGGACTTGTTTTTAGACATTGCAGCAGAGGAACTGGGGCACATGGAAATGGTAGCGCAGACCATTAATTTGCTAATGGTCATGATGTTGATGCAACAAAGGTTCCCGCAGGAGAAATCCAGACCCATGTACTGATGGGGCTTAACCCCGGTCTGATTAATGCATCCGGTTATTCGTGGACGGCGGACTATGTCAGCGTGACCGGTGACCTTTGTGCTGATTTGCTTTCAAACATTGCCTCAGAACAACGCGCCAAGGTTGTGTATGAATATCTGTATCGCCAGATTGATGATAAAAAGGTAAGAGGCACCATTGACTTTTTGCTAAACAGAGAAGAGGCGCATAACGCCATGTTCCGTGAAGCATTTAACAAGGTGCAAAAGACAGGCTCAAATCGGGATTTTGGCACGACCAAGGCTGCCAAAATGTATATTAATTTATCAGAACCCTCCGGTGGCAGTCAGTTTGATAATGTAGAGGTTAAACCACCGGCGTTTCATTAAAAATAGCCTATAGCAAATATATTTTGCTATAGGCTATTTTTGCGGTAAGTGCTGTTTTATCACAGTGCTTATAATAAAGTCATTTGTTCGCCGGGTGCATCTTCGGGTTTTAAATATGCACCACGGGCAGGAATGTTACGGGTTCTGTAATAATCTAAGTCCGTAATGGTGACTTCGTCTAAAGTGCTGATTTTTGCTAAAATGCTGCCTTTCTTCGGCGTCAGAACCTGAACGCCCTGCGTGCTTCTTGTGGATTTAACCGGCACCTTTGCAGTATCAAAAATTAAAACCTTATTAATATCACTCATGGCAACCAGCTCAGTATCCTGGTTGAGGAAGCGAATGTCTGCAAGCGGTGCTTTTTCATAGTAAGCGTTTGCCAGCTTCTTACGGTTGGTTTTGGTTTCGTAGCTTGTAAGGGGCACTTTGGCAATTTTGCCGTTTTCAAACGCAAACAGCATAAAGCCTTCATATTTTGATGTGAGTGCCATATACAAAATCTTTTCGTCGGCATCCATGCCCAAAACGTTGGGCAGATATTCGCCTAAGGCACTTGCCTTAACATCCGGCAGGTCATACACTTTTAATTTGTAGCAGTTTTGCTTGTTGGAGAACAGCAGAAGCTCATCTTTATTTGAACCCTCCCATTCGCAAATCATCCGGTCATCTTCCTTAAGCTTTTGCTCGGCGCTGGCACGGAGAGAAACCAAGGTAATTTTTTTGATGTAGTTTTGCTCAGTTAGGAAGACCTTTACATTATAATCCTCAATGAAGGATTCAACCTCCGGCAGAACGGCATCTTCGCCCTGAATAATTTCTGTGCGGCGGTCTTTGCCGTATTTTTTCATCATTCCGGTGAGCTCTGTAATAATAATCTTTTTCATGGCGAGGTTGCTGGACAGAGTTTTTTGAATATCAGCAATTTCGCCCTTTAACTGGTCAATATCTTCTAAGCGTTTTAAAATATATTCCTTATTTAAATGACGCAGCTTGATTTCTGCAATAAATTCCGCCTGAATCTGGTCAATCATGAACCCTTTCATCAGGTTAGGAACAACCTGGCTTTCAGCTTCCGTCTCACGAATGATTTTTACAGCCTTATCAATATCTAACAAAATTTTTTCAAGACCAAGAAGCAGATGAAGTCGGTGTGATTTTTTATCTAAATCAAATTCCAAACGGCGCTTTATGCAGCCTAGACGGAAGGTTGTCCATTCCTTTAAGACCTCACGGATGCCCATAACCTTGGGTTTACCGTTAATCAAAATGTTAAAGTTACAACTAAAGGAATCCTCTAAAGGCGTTTGACGGTAGAGGCGAAGCATCAGCTTGTCAGGGTCAGTACCGCGTTTTAAGTCTAAAGTCAGTTTAAGACCGGATAAATCAGTTTCATCGCGTAGGTCAGAGATATCTTTAATTTTGCCCGCTTTAACGAGTTCGATGATTTTGTCCATGATAGCTTCTACTGTGGTGGTGTAGGGAATTTCATACACCTCAATACAGTTGTTCTTTTTATCATAGCGAAATTTGGAACGCACTTTAAAGCTGCCGCGACCGGTTTCATAAATGCCCCTTAATTCTTCGGCATTATAAATCAGCTGACCGCCGGTGGAAAAGTCAGGGGCAATTAAGGTTTCAGAAAGGTCGCACTCGCTATCTTTTAAATAAGCAATAGTGGTTTGGCAGACCTCGTTTAAATTAAAGGAACAGATGTTGGATGCCATGCCTACGGCAATGCCCTGATTCGGGTTGACCAAAATATTTGGGAAAGCGGTAGGGAGCAATGTCGGCTCTTTGAGCTCGCCATCATAGTTGTCTACAAAATCAACCGTGTTTTTGTCAATATCACCGAAAACATCGTTGCAGATAGAATCCAATCGTGCCTCGGTGTATCGGGGGGCAGCAAAAGCCATATCGCGGGACTCCTGTTTACCGAAGTTGCCCTTTGAGTCAACAAAAGGGTGGAGCAGGGCGCCGTTGCCGCGCGTTAAACGGACCATGGTTTCATAAATTGCCATATCACCATGGGGGTTTAACTTCATGGTTTGACCCACAATGTTAGAAGATTTTGTTCTGGGTGCCGTGAGCAGATTCATTTTATACATAGTATAAAGCAGTTTTCTATGTGCAGGCTTAAACCCATCTATCTCCGGAATGGCACGGGAAATAATAACACTCATGGCGTAAGGCATGTAGTTAGTCTCAAGCGCCTGGGTTATATTTTGTTCAATGTAATTTTCCTGATTCATGGTGAACTCCTTCATATATAATAGAATGAAACTTTTATTTTTCGCCGGTTAAGTCCTGAATGATACGGGATGTCATCAAAAGACCTGCTGCCGGCGGAACAAAGGAAACACTGCCTGGAGTCTGTCGTTTGGGTGCGGTATTTTCTTCAGAGCAAGGGGCAGGTTTTCTTGGAACTTCTTTTGAATATACAACACATACATCGGGGCACCCTCGTTTTTTCAGTTCGGTTCGCATGACTCGGCAAAGTGGACACACGGATGTGTTGTACAAATTTTCGATTTCTAATAACTCGGGGTGAAGCTTATTTCCTGTTCCCATACAACTGATAACGGGAATGCCTAGCGCCTTGCATTTCATTATAATATCAATCTTTGTCGTCACTGTATCAATAGCATCAGCAACATAGTCGTAGTCTTTTGTGATGATGTCCTCAGTATCAGGGAGATAAAACAGATTATGTACTGTCACTTTGCATTTCGGGTTAATTAAGTGGATGCGGTTTTTCATCGCTTCAGTTTTTTGCATCCCAACCGTTTCGTCAGTTGCAATAATCTGCCTGTTTATATTAGATACAGATACAGTGTCGTTATCAATTAAGGTAATCGACCCTACGCCGCATCGTGCCAAAGCCTCGGCAAGCGTACTGCCGACACCGCCAATGCCAAAAAGCAAAATATTTGCGTTCTGAAGTTTTTGCATAGCAGCTTCTCCTAATAAAATAGAAGAACGATTAAAACGCTCGGTCAAAAACGGCACCGCCTTTCTGCTCTCTAGCTGACTTGCTGATAATATGTAACAACTATATATTATTTTACCTTTGTTTTGTAAATTTGTCAAATTGAATTTTAAAAAGTTAGAAAAATATTGATTTTAATAAGAAAACATTAGAAAAAATAAGAAAATTAATAATAAATTAATATAAACGCTTTTTTTAAGCTTTTTCTCATTTGCAAATGGTGTCGATTAGTCGTATAATAAACAAGTCGCTTCTGAGAGGGGTAACCGAAACGGAAGCACACCGAACCTTGAAAATTAAACAGAGCAGGCTCTAAATAATTCATTTGAGTAATTTTGGAACAATCCAAACAATAAGTCAGTATTGACTGGCTAGGAGATTATATGTCCGTTTTGGACTTATGATACAAACTTTAT
>JAFWAT010000005.1 GCA_017507525.1 Clostridia bacterium
AGTTGTTGCCGGATTCAAAGCTGTTGTAGGGCAGATAGTTTGCCACCGAAGCTTGCAGCTTGGAGGACAGACTGAGCTGGTTGGCTTTTTTGGTAGCATCGGTGTTGGCATCTGCTTCTTCAGAACTGTTCAGGGCATACTAACACCACGCAATGACGAAAGTGCCGGTAAAATAAAATCCCGGAAGATTATGCCTGGCAACCAGTACATAAAAACAATCCTATGTCAGGCAGCGTGGGGTGCAGTCAAGGTCAGAAATTCAAGTTTCTCTAAATGGTTTTGGTCACATCAGGGACATATCGGGCAAAAGAAAGCAATCATAGCAGTATCGCGAAAACTGCTAAAAATGATTTACATTCTTTTAGAAAAGGGGCAGTATTACGATCCAAATTACTCTGTAAAAGCAACGGAATAAATACTGCCCCAAATTTAATTTTTAAGCCGAGGAATTACGGTTGCTTTTTGTGCGCCTTTTTGAGCGCTACTTTTCAATAGGGTTCACGCAAACCGTCCCCTTGTCCCTTGTGTCTTGCCAAAACATATCCCATAAACTGCATAAACAACTATCAAGCGAATGCCACATCTTAAAAACACAGCATTCGGCACAATCGTGTTCTACAGCAAAAACCTCACTTGTATCGGTATCTATAAACAGATCTAGCCGATTTGTGGTGTTTTCAGGTCTATAGTATGAACCAAATTTCAGCCAACTCTCCGGTGTATTATTGGGTCTATTTAGGTCTTCAATACGAATATTAAATGGCTCTATATGTTGTCTATCATGGGTTAATGGAACTGCATATATAGAGAAATAGTTAAAGGGAATTTTGGTATTTCTTCCCACCACATACGTTGACCAGAAAAAATTTGCGCCATTCATCGCACTATATAATGTCAACAAATCTGTTGGAAAAGTACGCTTGTAATCGGAAACGAGATCCTGTTTTATATCACCTGGCATTGGTGCAAAAACAATATGTGTTGCAAGTGGCGGTGTAGGATCACAGATTCCGTAAAGGGAGGCTTTGTCCTTTACGCCGCAGGCATCACTTTTATATGTATTAAGTGACTTGAAAACTTTTTTAAGAAAAATCATGGCACATACCTCCCATGAGTAATATTCCGCCAATTACCTCTGTGCGCTAGCAAATGCTCTTTGCGTGTTAAAAATTGAATATTAAGCGGATCTCCTGCTAACTCCGGATAACCTTTAACACTCTTCATATGGTGTCCTACATAACCTTTAACTTTACCGTTGGTGAGGAGCTCGTCAACCTCTAGCTTTGTCCAGTTGCGAGTTCCTATTCCAGTGCTCTGAACAAGAGAGGCCTCATTCTTCCAAGCTTTCTTTACTGCTGTAGATCGGATGTTTTTTGTAGATTTTTTAACAACCTTATTTGCATCTGAAACAGCATCAATTGCATCTGTTGCCTTATCCGCAACCTTTGATGTTACCTTTATTGCCCGGACAGTTTCACCAACACCTGTTACAATGGGGATAAGGTCTGCTACATCGCCTGCAAGCCCTGCCCAAGCCATCAGATCTGAGGGATTTATACAAACCTCTACAATACTTGCACCAAGTGAGATAACATCAAAAACAGTTTCCCAAATATCCCCACAAGTATCTTTTCGAACAACCGGATTATTTCCGCAGTATGCATAAAGATTTAGACTTGTGAAATCTCCGTTTGCACCTAGCAAATCAACATCATCTGCGTTGATAAATCTCCCAATCTCCGGGTCATAATATCTGCTCTGCAGGTAGTAAAGCGCAGTCTCGTTATCGTACACATAGCCACGGTAGCGCAGGGGGTTAAACTGACCCAGGGTGCTTGCCATCGAACCGGTGACAGAAAGCACGTTACCCCAAGCATCGTAGGTGTATTCCACCACAGCCTCGCCGGCAGTGTTGAGAATTGCCACCACATCGCCCTGCTGGTTCAGCGCGTAC
>JAFWAT010000006.1 GCA_017507525.1 Clostridia bacterium
CGGTACAGAATTTTTGCAGGCAACATTTTAGAAGACGAAGAGCTTGTGAAAAAGCTGTCTGACAGAAAGTATGACTTGGTGCTTGCAAACATTGTGGCAGATGTAATTATCGCCTTGTGTCCGCAAATTCCTTCTTATTTAAAAGAGGATGGTGTGTATATCACTTCGGGCATTATTACCGATCGTGGGGATGAGGTACTGGAAGCATACAAAAATCAGGGTATGATCCTATTGAACCAAAGCCAAAGCGGCGATTGGTTGGCACTAGATTACATGATGAAATAAAAACCTGTTAGGGTATCTTCAGCGGCAAATAAAAGGCGGTGTAAAAACTAAGTTTTTACACCGCCTTTTGGTGAGGATAAATGGACTTGAACCATCGACCTCTTGCATGTCAAGCAAGCACTCTAACCAACTGAGCTATACCCTCATATTATAACTATTAAAGCAATTATAACAGACCCTATTTGAAATTGCAAGAGCTTTTTACAATTTCTTTTTGCCGTGGAATATATGTAGTTTATATACTTAGCAAATTGCATAAATAATTGGCTATTTTTACAAAGAAAACATTGAATCTTTGTTAAAATTGACAAAACGAAAATTTTTGGTCTTTTTTCTCTCTTTTATTATTGACAACAGGTTTTATTTGTAGTAAAATTATTCTAGGATCATGTTAAAAATAATATTAATAATTATGAAAAGTAGGTGTGATGAATGAAAAAAGGGTTATTGAAAGCATTGTCAGCTGTGGTGGCAATTTCAATGCTTTTTTGCATGAGCATGGTTGCTTTTGCTGATGGATTAACAACAACTGCTGTTGTAACAACGTATGATGGTGCAAATGTCACCGTTAAAACTGATGTTATAGGTGCTAATGGTTCTGAGCAGGTTGCTTTCTTAGTTGAAAAGGAAATTGCAGGTGAGACGACGACCATCTGGATTGACCAGCAGACTGCAAAGGCTGATGGTACTGCTTCCTCAACCTTTACTGCGGCGGCTGATGCTGCTGTAGGTGCAACTGTTCGGGTTGGCACATCTTCTATTGCTGCATCTGCAGGTTCAGAGGATGAAATCGAATGGGGTAGCTACAACGTTACTTGGACTGTTACTGGTACAAATCCGGAGAATCCGTCTAGGGTTGTTGCTTATGTTGGTGAAGGTGAAGGTAATACTGGCGCATCAGCAGCCGTTGGACAGAATGTTGGTCAAATTACTTTTTACTTCTTCCCTGCAGCTAATGAAACTTTAAGCACTATTAATAATGTAGAGGCTACAGAAATAGGTAATGCTGTTTCTTATCCTATTACTCGCGATGCACATTATGATTTTGTTTTTACTACAAAGACAATTGCTGAGGATACGGATCCGGTTGCTAACGTAAATCCTGATGTTGCTGTTACCAAGTATAACGGTACGTATGCAAGCGTTCCTGCCAAGGCAGAAAATGCTACTGAATACGGTATTCTTGTTGCATTAGACGAGGATGAGCTTACTGAAGCAGCAATTGCAACAGCACCGGTAGGTGGTACTGCTGATGCGAATGGTGCAAGCATTATCAAACTGCCGGCTTTAGGTTCCAATGCAGAAGGCTTGTTTGTTATCCAGATTAATGATGAAGCAGGTCAGTTCTTCACTACTGGTTCTAAGTATTGGGCAGCTGTTTATACAGTTAATGATAACGGGGCTGATTTGACTACTGCCTTTGAATTGAATTAAGGAGGGTGCAGAGAGATATGAAAGAATACATGAAACCCGAATTAGAAGTTCGCGAAATTAGAGTGAGTGAGAATCTGGCAGCTACCTGGGATTACAATAAACAAACCGGTACAATTAGTATTTATAGTGGCTTAATTGCTTTAACTGCTCAAGATTCTTCTGCGAATTCATAATTTGATGAATTGACGAATTAAAGATTAAAAGCATCTGACGAAAGTCAGATGCTTTTTTGTATAACGAAAACTACACTATTGTGGCGTGGTTCAAAAGAGGCTATTGCCGATGAACAGATAACAAAGTAGAATTTGTAGAAAAGTATATTATTTTGAAATGTTGTGGTAAAGCATAAACAATTTGTTGGCAAGCCTTCCCCTTGAGGGGAAGGTGGGTTTTGCAAAGCAAAACTCGGATGAGGTGGAAATGTAGGGAACAGCCTTTAGGATGTTCCGCAAATCAAGCGTTCGGTTCATCGGGAACCGCCGAATCCTACAACACCTCATCAGTCTCGCTATGCTCGACAGCTTCCCCTCAAGGGGAAGCCCGCAAAAAGGCAACCCATTTATGGGTAGCAAGTAGCAGTTGCATGGCTGGCAGGCCAATCTAAAACGCTTATGTAGCGTCGCCAGTAGTATTAGGGCTATGCCCGAAAATGAAAAACCACCCGCTATGCGGGTGGATATTTATTGTATCAAGAAGGGAGTGGGATATACATGTTTTATCCCGCTCCCTTGTTTGTTTTGCATTAAATATTGTATTATAAAACGACAGCGACCATATCATCAGTCATGCCGGTTATGGTGGCATGATTTCTTTGTAGTTCATTTATATATGCTATGCTTTCGCTCGTAATGATTTCTCCCGGCAGCAAAACAGGAATGCAGGGTGGGAAGGCAGAAACAGCAGAAACACAGATTTTACCCTTAGCCTTTTGAAGAGGCAGCAATCCATGAGGAAACCGGGTTGCTTCGGCAGGGGTTATGGCAGAAACGTTTACAGCGGCTTCCACTTTTGCCGGACAAGCAATCGGTTCTCCCTGTTGGGGTAAAGCGTCAAGATAGGCAAGTCCTTCTGACAAACGCTTCACATCCGCCTCACTATTACACCAGGATGCCATGCATAAGATGCGATGGGTGTTACACATTTCAACGTATATTCCAAACTGTGTCCGCAAAATTTCTTCTGCCATGTAGCCGCTGATGCCTTTATCTGCCCAAGTGGGCAAGAGCTTCAAAGGGTCATCCAAAGAGGGAAGGTTGAGAGGCGATAACAAAGAAAGCATTCGCTCTGTTTCCGCATTCCCCTTTGTTTCGGCATACTGCAGTGCATATTCCATGGCAGCCAACAAAACATACGAGGGGCTACTTGTTTGAAACATGCGAACGGCGGTGCGTGTTTTCTGAATAGAAATCCTTTTCCCAATGTTTAATAATGCGGTTTGGTTGGGTGCCGGCAGAGTTTTATGCAGACTGACCACGCTCATGTCTGCCCCCAGACAAATGGCAGATTCAGGCAGGCGCGTGCTAAAGGGAAAATGTGCGCCATGTGCCTCATCAACCAATAATACCGCATTATGCTTGTGCAGTAAATCTGCAACCGCCTTTATGTTTGCTGTAGCACCATAGTAATTCGGTCCGGTGATAATGGCACCTCGGATATCAGGATAAAGATTAAGTGCCTGCTCCACCAATTCCGGTGAAACAGTTCCGGGAACATCCGGTAGGCGTGAGCCCTCCGGCGTTACATAAACAGGCGAAACACCGGATAAAACAATACCGTTTAAAACGGACTGGTGGCAGTTTCTATCAACAATGACTCTGTCTCCGGGGGAAAAGGCGCTATATATCATGGCGAGAATCCCACCGGTGGAGCCGTTTACTAAAAAAAAGCTATGCTTAGCACGGTATAATGATGCGGCATATTTTTCAGCTTCTAAAATAGCGCCTTCCGGTTCGATTAAAGCATCCGTACCCGGGAGCTCTGTGGTATCAAAGGAAAAAAGCGCACCGCTAAAAGGCGCACCCTGAAAGCCAACACCGTTTTTATGACCCGGCATATGAAAGGACGCCTTTTCATTTTCCTTATGCTGTTTTAGCATGTTTATGATCATGTTTTTCTCCAAACTAAATCGTTATTTTATCTAAAATATCCGCCATTTCAGCCAGAAAAATGCCGTAGTTTGTAATGGGAACCCCCTGGTCTACCGCTCGCATAACGCGGCTTAGCACCTGCCGCCGGTTAAACATGCAGCCACCGCAATGAATCACAAGGCTGTAAGGGGTTAAATCCTGAGGAAAGTCCTGTCCGCTCACCACTTCAACCTGAATTTCGGGGTGAATTTTTTTATGCAACAGATTTGGAATTTTCACTCTGCCGATATCGCCGTCCTGCGGGTTGTGGCTGCATGCCTCTGCAATCAACACGCGGTCTCCTGCTTTTAAATTCCATATCTTCTTTGCACCTGCAAGATATGCCTCAATATCACCTTTATATCGTGCAAGCAATACAGAAAAAGAGGTGAGCTTTGATTCTGCCGGTTTTTCGGCATAGACCTTGCTAAACACCTGAGAATCCGTAATTATTAAATCCGGCGTTTTGTCTGATAGTGCTTCTGTGAGCTTATCCGCCGTTACGCAGGTCACAACTGCGTTGTGGTCTAATAAATCACGAAGCACCTGCACCTGCGGCAAAATCAAGCGCCCTTTCGGTGCCTGAATATCCTGGGGCATGACAAGAAGTACCCGGTCATTTTCCTTCACCAAATGCCCGATCAAAGACTCATTTTCCAGCGTCGCCGGTGCTGCTTTTACAAGGTGCTCCCGCAGAGTAGATAGCCCGGTTTTTTCTGTGGCACTCACAGGGATGGGCAGGATGCCCAAAGCGGCTTCTGCTGCCTGAATTGCTTCTGTCGGATGATCCAACAAATCAATTTGGTTTAACACTGCCACAACGGGGGTTTTACGCTTAGAAAGCTCTTTGAGCAGCCTTTTTTCTTCTGCATAATCTGCTGTATCCGTTAACACTAACACTGCCACATCAGTTTTATCCATGGCAGCCAGGGTGCGACTCATTCTGAGCCTGCCAAGCTCGGTATTATCACCAAAACCGGCAGTATCCAGCAAAATGCAGGGACCCAAAGGATATATTTCTATTGGCTTTGAAACCGGGTCTGTTGTGGTTCCTGAAACAGGGGAAACCAAGGACACCTCCTGCCCTGCAATGGCATTAATCAGAGAGGATTTTCCGCTGTTTGTTTTGCCGAAAAACCCGATTGTCAGTCGAAGTGCGCTAGGTGTCTCAGATAATGATGTTGTGTGCATAACCGCATCCCCTTTTTTTAAAAAGCTCATCAAAATTGTACCATAGCACGTTCGCTTTGTCAAATAAGTCAGCATTTTGGGTCATGTTCTCTTCTTGAAAAACATATATTGTAAGGAAGTAGAGAGGTGTGGCCTATGATGCGGACAAAACGATTTTTCATTAATGGACTGGTGCTTTCATGCACCACCGTGTTTTTGCGGGGTGTGGGCGTTTCTTTTAATGTGTATATTACCAATACCATCGGGGCAGAGGGCATTGGTCTTTTTGGTTTAATCATGTCGGTGTATATGCTTGCCACCACCATTGCATCTTCTGGCGCATCCCTTGCAGCGACACAGCTTGTAACGGAAGAGCTTTCCTTTCACTGTGACCGGGGCATTCGGCGGAGCATGGCGGTTTGCTTGCGATATACTTTATTTTTTGGTCTGCTTTCCGGCTGTCTTTTGTTCTTTTTTGCAGAGCCCTTGGGGCTTTATTGGTTAGGGGATGAGCGCACTGTTCGCTCCCTGAGGCTTTTAGCTGTCAGCATGCCGTGTATTGCTCTGTCTTCCGCCATGAATGGTTATTTTACTGCTGTGCGCCGTGTGACAAAGGGCGCAATGGCGCAGATTTTTGAGCTGGGCGTTAAAATTTTGGTGACGGTTTATGCACTGAAAATCTTTGTCAGCCGTGGCATTGAATATGCCTGCATGGCAGTGGTAGGCGGCGGCAGCGTGGCAGAGGTTGCGTCTTTTTTAGTCATGTATTTGCTCTATAGCTACGATGCCAAGCGATATAAGAGCCAGAAGGAGGGGGAGAAGCAATATCTTTCTCGCATGCTTCGGATTGCCCTGCCGGTGGCTGTCAGCTCTTATCTTCGCTCCGGCCTTGTGACGCTGGAGCACTTGCTGGTGCCCAGGGGGCTGAAAAAATTTGGTGCATCAGCCTCGGCATCCTTAGCACAATATGGGGTGGTGCATGGCATGGTTATGCCGGTGCTTTTGTTCCCCTCGGCGGTGCTTGCTGCCTTTGCGGGGCTATTGGTGCCGGAGTTGACTGAGTTTCAGAAGCAGAACAAAGCTGCCGGTATCAATCGGGTTGTAAGCCGTACCTTTCGGCTAACCCTGACTTTTGCCATAGGTGCAGCAGGTATTTTCTTTGCCTTTGCAAAGGAGCTTGGCATGGCAATTTATAAAAGCGGCGATGCGGCGTTATTTATTCGGTTTTTGGCACCCCTTGTAATGGTTATGTATACCGACAGCGTGACGGATGCTATGCTCAAGGGACTGAACCAGCAGGTTTACTCCATGCGCTACAACATCATTGATTCAGCGGTGAGCGTGGCACTGATTTACACGATTTTGCCCCGATTCGGCGTAAACGGCTATGTTGCCATTATTTTCATTACAGAAATCTTAAATGCTTTTTTAAGCATCAACCGGCTTATCACCATTACGGATTTTCGCATTCCTGTTTTTAAATGTATTTTTCTGCCCATAATCTTAATATTATTATCTGCTTATGGTGTGCGCCTTTGCTTGGTTATAAGGCTAGGCTATGTTCCCGACGGACCCGGGATGCTTACCCTTGTGATTGCCGTGGTAGCTATAACATATCTTTCGGCAATAACGCTCATACAAAAAAGGCAGAGGTTTTAAACCTCTGCCAGAGAAATCTTCCAGCCTTTTTGCAAAATGGCATCCACCACCTGCGCTTCGGTTACGGGGCGTAGGTGGTTTTGATTTTCATCCACAATGTGAATGATGTAAAAGCTGTCATAGCTCAGCATTTTAAACACATCCTTTGCGGGGAGAGAATCCATGGCGCAGATGGCGCGGGAACGCATGAATCCCCGTTTTCTGAGCTTATCTTTTGCATATAAAAACTCTTGCATGAGAATGTATTCGTTGCGTTTTTTTTCTTCTGCCATGTGGAGCACCAAAAAGCTTGCCGCCATTAAAAGGCTGACGTTCAATTGGCTAATGATGAGCAGAAGAATGCCTAAAATAAGCAGTAAGATTGACATAACACGGCTTGTCCGCCGCATGATGGATATGGCAGATAAATATCCCACAAGCCGTACCAAAATGGCTTTTAAAACCCTGCCGCCGTCTAACGGCAGACAGGGAAGCAGATTGAGGAGTAAAACTGACAGGTTCAAATATCGAAAAACGTAAAGGCTTAGGGGCGGGGCGGCGTAGTGAGGCTCTATGATATCGCAGATGAGCAGCATTAAAACGTTTGCAAAGGGTCCGGCGAGTGCAATGAAAATTTCCTTACCCGTATGCCGAATCAGCCGGGCAGAGAGCCTGAGAGTCATGCCAAAGGGCATGATGATGACAGAACCCACCCGCTCACGAACCAAAAGCGTGGCAAACAGGTGAAATATCTCGTGGACAAATACAACGGCATAAGCCACCATCATGGTATGAAAGCTGCCTGAGAGCCAGGAAAGAAGCAGCAAAGGAAAAATGAGCCAGTGGATGTAAAAAAATCGGGTAATTTTAATCATTTATCGGCTCCTTTTTGGTGAAATCTAAAAATTTAGCAGGGTCCAGCCAGGTTTCGCCGTCCCGAATTTCAAAATGAAGGTGTGGCCCCGTGGCGTTGCCTGTGGCACCCACGGTTGCAATAACCTGACCTGCATTGACGGTGTCGCCTGCCTGTGGCAAAAGCTCCTGGCAATGGGCATACAGCGTCGAAATGGTGTCAGAATGCTTTATGATAATATATTTTCCGTATTCTGCGTTTTCTCCTGCTTCCTCTACAGTTCCGCTTGCGGCACACTTGATTTTATCACCTTGCGGAGCGCCTAAATCCAACCCGTAGTGAAACGCCTCTTGATTGCTGTTGGGGTCGTTTCGCAATCCAAAGGGTGAAGTAATGGGCGCTTTAACAGGCATCGTCAGATGGGCGAGGAGCTCTTTACCCTCTAAAGTGGGATCTTTGCTTTCAGGGAGAAGTGAACGGAAAAATGCTTGCATCTGTGCCGGCAGGTGCCTGAAGTCAGTGGTGGTGTCTACAACCAACTGAATGGTTCTTTGTGCCGGTAAAAGTGATGGGTTTGACATCGTTTTAATACATAAACAGCCACATAAAACAAGCAGGCAAAAGGCAGACTGTTTCAGGAGTGTTTTTTTGTATGAGGTTGCCTCGGCGGCCGGTACACGTGAACGTGGGGGGGAGGTTATGCTTTGTCTTCTATAAATCTGTTCCATCATCTTGTCCCCTTTCTTTTGATGGTACAGTATATGTATACACAGCTAAAAAAATGATAAGAAAAAGATAAATCCGTCATGATTTCATATTGACTTTGTTGGGTTTGTGATAATAAGTGTAAGTGATTGGGAGTGATTGCAAATGTTTGCAAAAGAATGTCTATGTAACTAAAAGGAAGAGGCTGTAGCAAAATGATTTCATTTTGCTACAGCCTCTTTTTTACATTATTTGCTTAACAATTCAATACCTTTTTTGATTCTTGCCAGCGTTTCTTCTTTGCCTAAAAGCTCAGCCAGCTCTATGCCGCCGCCGGGCGTGAAGGACTTGCCGGAAACTGCTACACGCAGAGGCCAGAGGATGAGACCGTTCTTTACTTCCAGTTTTTCAATCAGAGAAAAGAGCGCTTCGTGGAGAGCGTCATAATTCCAGTCGGCAATCCCCTCTAAAACGGGCAAAATCTCTTTTAATGAGGTCAGAGAATTTTCCTCGTTGGTCTTCATCTTTTTGTGGCAGTAAAGTGCCGGATCATATTCAGGCAAAACGTCGATAAAGTCAAGCTGTTCTGGAATATCAGAAAGCTTTTCGGTTCTGTCATGGAGGAGCTTTGCCGCCTTTAAAAGGTCAACATCCTCACGCTTGATGGCTTCCTTTAAATAAGGCAGAGCCTTCTCATAAAACGCCTCAGGAGACAGCTTTCTGATGTATTCAGCATTTAGCCAGTCAAGCTTTTGCGGGTCGAAGATAGCGGGGGATTTACTGATGCCGCGGATGTCGAAGGCTTCAATCATTTCCTCTAAGGTAAAGATTTCCTGCTCGCCCCCCGGACTCCAGCCTAAAAGGGCAATGTAATTCAGCACCGCCTCTTTTAA
>JAFWAT010000007.1 GCA_017507525.1 Clostridia bacterium
ATGCTCATGGTCATAACTCTGCTCCAAACTAAGAGCTTGCTGCCTGCTTTTACATCATCTAACGTTACAATGTTTCTTGTTTTGTAAGGAACAACTTCGCAACCTTCAACTGCTAGTGCAACGTAGTTGCCATCTTCGGATGCAATGCCGCCCTCTTCGCTTCTGTCAGCTGCAACCATGTAGATGGGATAAAAATCGTCTTCGCTTTCTAAGAGAACCAAAGCAAAGGCTGTGCTTTTTGCAGGCAGGCTTCTTGTTACCATAGTAGAGTGATACACAAGAACTACGCTGTCAGCTGTTAGATCGGAAAGAGCGATGGGCGTGCCGTCTGCTTTGATTAAAGCAGTTTCTTCAGAGATATGTAACAGAATCTGATTGTCGGATGCGTCGTCAATGTTTACTAAAACGTTGGGGATTTCATCTTCTGCACCAATTTCTGCAACGGTGCCGACTACGGTTACGGCTGAGGGCATGGTTTCTGCCAGAGCTTCTTCGTTTTCTGCAATCAGCATAACGTCATTTTCTGCAAATACGGTTAAAGAGAACATGCTGATCATTGCAATTGCTAAAATAGCAGCTAAAATTCTAAATGTCTTTTGAATTTTCATGTGAAAATCCTCCTTTATGTATTTTGTTTACACTGGTTAGACGCATAAGTTTCAAAAAAGTTCCGCATATTTTAAAATTTTTTTTGTGATACTAAAGAAAACAAAAATTCAGGAGGTAGCTATGCAAAACATCCGGACAGACTTAGCCATTGAAATGCATGAAATGCTCATGGAGGCTGCCAGTGAAATTTCAGGGGTCACGGTCAAACAGGAGGAAAAAGATAACATTCATATTTCACGCATCGCTATTAACACCTTAAAAGCGCAGATGCAAATGGGCAAGCCCATCGGGCATTATATAACGATAGAATTTCAGGATTTAAACATTGCCGAGGGAGAAGAATATGAGGCGCTTTGCCACGTGGTGGCGCAGGAGCTTGGTGCGCTTCTTTCCCTTAAAGAAAAAAGCAACATACTGGTGGTGGGGCTTGGTAACCGGAACATCACGCCGGATGCGCTCGGCCCACAGGTGGTTTCAAAGCTTATGGTCACGCGGCACCTTTTAGAATATATCCCTGAACAGATTGATGAAGGCATTCGTCCGGTGTGCGCTATTTCTCCGGGCGTGCTGGGCACAACGGGGATGGAAACCGGCGAAATTGTTCGTGGTGTGACGGATAAGATCAAGCCCGAGGCGGTGGTAGTGATTGATGCCTTAGCGGCGCGGAGCATGGACAGAATCAGTACCACCATCCAAATCTGTGATACGGGCATCAGCCCCGGTGCCGGTGTAGGGAATAAGCGCAAGGCTTTAGATAAAAGCACATTGGGGGTGCCGGTGATTGCCGTTGGTGTTCCCACTGTGATTGATGCTGCCACCATTACGGCAGATACCTTAAAGCTGGCAGCAGATACGGAAAAGGCCAAGTCGGACAGTAAACTCTATGAGGCACTATCCGAGCTTGACTCTGATGAGCAGTATGCTATGCTGAAGGACGCCCTGCCGGAAACCCTATCCGGCTTTATGGTGACGCCCAAGGAGGTTGACCTGTTAATCGAACGTGTTTCAAAAGTGGTGGCAAACGGCATTAATCTGGCGCTTCATAAAAATATTACCTTTCAGGACATTGATGCTTATATTTCCTGATTGGCACTTCCGAAAATATCTTCAAAGCAAGAAAGGGTTCGGTCCAGCGCCTCTGTTTGCACTAAGACTGACAGCGTGGTGCCGGAGGCAGTGACCAGGGTTGGCTCAGCTCCTGCTTGGGAAAGGGCAGAAAAACAGCCGGAGGCAATGCCCCTTTCTTCTGACAAATTCATGCCTTTTAACGTAATTTTTGAATAGCCGCCTTGCACCGAAATCCGCAGGGCGGTATTTTTTTTGAATCGGGCAACCGCTTTTAAAACTTTAGAAAAATCCTGACTGACAACAGAGAAAATCAGATTGTCGAGTCTGTGACCGGTAGATGCAAGACAGAGCAAATCAATGCAGATGCCCGCTTCTGCCAACGCAGAAAAAAGTGCGTGCGAGGTGTCTATAGGAAGCTCTAAGCCCCTGACCTCTACCCGGACAACATCGTCAGATACTACAATATCAATTTCTTTCTGATTCATAGATAGCCTCCCCTCAATAGCATCATTCCTCAGTTTCTTCTATAAACATTTCATATTGGCGGTAGTATTCCTTTTCATCCCGATATACGGCAGACTTATTTTTCTCTAACAATTTGGTGACGGCATAGAGATTAATCCAAATTTGATTTGTGCCGTCTTTTTGGGTTTCTTCGTTGAAAATGAGCTGCAATCCGTAATGGAGATGGGGGGTGTTTATGTTGTTTACATTTTCCTTGGAGCTGTAGCCGGTCATGCCGAGGTACCCAATCACATCC
>JAFWAT010000008.1 GCA_017507525.1 Clostridia bacterium
AAGCAAATATTTAATTTTATTAGAAATTCCATTAGAAAAGAATTTTTGTTTTGTTAGCACCGTTTGCTGAAAACCGCACTGTTACAGGGTTTGCGGAGAATTGCATTCCAACAACTTCTAAAAGTTTGAAACGATTTCGAGACGCGCTCGATATAACCACTTCGAAACAGCTCCGAATATGAGAATTTGCGATGTTTTAGCATCACTTTTTATTTTACCTGATTCTATCTGGTTTGTCAAGGGGCGGTGGATGGTTTTGCGGGGGGTGGGAATCATAAAAATTCTTGCACTTACATAGATTTTATTAAGATATATCATAAGGGGCGAATTATATGCAAGAATATTTGGTGAAATGTCAGGACAAGTGGTGGCATTTTTTTATAAAGCCCTTTTACGGGTTATGTTACAGAAAACGGGAGTCCGGCAGGTTTTTAAACTTTGAGGTACTGTTAGCGGATGCTTGTGAAGATTTTTGCGCCGTTTCCATGGGGAAAAGCATCCATATTGTCTGTCAGGATAAAGCCGGAAGCATTATCTACCTGTCTTTGGATGACAGTGGGTGGCAGCATTCGGTTTTGCTGGAAAGCAAATCGCCGGTGCCGTACCCAAAGCATTTTTTATTAATCCCCGTTGGAAATTTTCTGAATCTTTTCTACGTAATTACCTATCAGGAAAAACAAATGCTGGTGCATCAGATTTTGGGGGTTAAAGACCGTCCGCCAACGGTGGTAGACCGCGTTGCTTGCGGCATGCCGGCATTTCTTGCAAAACCCCATGCAGGGACGGACATATCTGTTTTTTATAAAAACGAGTCCGGCGTTAGCGGATGCCGTGTTTTTCGATGGTCCAGAAAGGAATTTGGGCGCTTTATGCCGATTCATCCTGAATTGCACAGCGAGGTTTGTGCTGTTTTTATGGAAAAAGGAGAACGCATTCGCTACGCCGCAAGCCAAAAGGTGGAAACGATTCATAACCTGATTTATTTTGAAAAAACAGAGGAAGGAGATTTTAACACACCGGTAACAGTGAATCTGGATTGCCCCGAGGATGCCATGCCGGTTTTCTGGCAGGACGGCGAGAGGTTATACCTGCTTTGGCGTGAATCGGGCAGCGTCATGTCTTCTCATTCTACGGATGATGGCGCCGGGTGGTCAAAACCTGTGAGATATATGAAAGGAACATCGGTTGCACCGGTTCTTTATACCCTTTTTGAAAACGGAAGAAGCAGCCTGTTATACGGTTTTGAAAAGGAGCGGGATATTGTGTTTTACTGTGGGACGGGGATTTTGGATGCACCGGAGAAGCAGAATGCAAGGCAGCTTCGTCCGGCAGGGTATGAGGTTGAGGATTTTGTTCGGAGCGTGGTGGCTATAGAAAACGAGCCGGAAGCGCAGGGTGACCCTGCCATGCTGCAGTTAAAGGAAGAATTTTTGCGCTTAAAGGAGCAATTTTTTAGTTTGCGGCGGGGGATGGCAGAGCTAACAGAACGAGTGGAGCTGCTTGAAAGAATGCATCAAAAGGAATCTGGTGGAGATGCATCAGAAGAATAAAAGACCTACTAAATAAAGTCAAGAAGAATTTTGAAAAATTTTGAATTAAATAACAGTATAGCAAACAGACCGGCATCAAGAATGTCGGTCTGATTTTCGTTATACAAAAAGAGGCTATAGCAAAATGAATTCATTTTGCTACAGCCTCTTTCGTTTTTTAATTTCCGTTTTAGAAAACTGGCACATAACGTTTGGTGCTTTGCGCGTTCCAGACGTTTTTACATCCCCTTTTTACAGATCAGCGTTTTTAATGCCACATGTCCAGGAACCAAAGGGTTTTGCAAGGGCTTCGCTGACATAACATTCACCCTTAAACAATCTGGTAATGGACGCAGGGCATTCCATAGAAATCGGTCCGTAAAGCTGGATTCTAGAGATCATTCTCTGCCAGGAATCTCCACCGGGATTCACAAAGCTGTGTACCTCAAAATGATCTCTTGCATTGGCAATATCACGAGGACCAATGGTTGCCGCTTTCGGCGGAACCGCCCAAACATCACCGGAAGCACCCATGGGAGCGAACAGAGAGTTTTCACAAATGGTCAGGGGTGTCTCTGTCACAAGTCTGGAGCCAAGAGTTAAAAATTCTTCTAAAGAATCAGCCTTAAATTCTTCTGTTCTCGGGTCAATAAACGCCGTATGTCCGGGCCAGCCGGTTGCAGAATACACAACGTCTGCACCGCCGCCGCCGACTTCTTCAATGATGTTTGAATAGTCGTTAATATTATCATTGGTGAAAACGTGCCACTGCTCTACCGGAGGACGAAGGTCAGGGTCAATGTTCATATAAAAATGGTTCATAAAGGAATATCCCAAACCGGCGCCGTAGGTAAGCGGTGCAACATTGCCGTCTTCATCTGCCCATTCATCCATGGCAAAGGCATTTAAGTTGCGACAGTTAATTCTGTATTTATTAATCATGTTGGCAACTGCAGAATAGGTGCCGGGCCACTGGTTGGGGCAAACGATGGTAAGGGGTGTATCGTTTCTGTCACTTTCTGCGATTCTGTGGAATAAATCCACTACCAAGTGCTGAACCGGGTCAATAACAACCTTAACGGAATAACCGTTTTCATTGGTATATTCCATGTCTTCTCTCTTGATATTCCGGACACGCTCCAGCATTTCAACATCGTCACTACAGGGCAGCCACGCTGCCGGTTTAAAATCAAATTCTCTCATGTTTATTCTCCTTTACTATATGTTTTTTCTAAAAGATATAAAGCAAGTGCTTTTGCAATTGCTAAAAACTCATCGCAATCCACATATTCATCAATCTGGTGAGGTCCGCCGTATTCGTCAAAACCCTTATACAATCCCGTGTTAAAGGCAACACCGTTACCGTATTTATGGAGAACCGAAAGGTCAGACAGGCAGCCGCCGGCAATCGCCACACTCTTCCCGTAGCTTGTTTCAAGCTTCTCTTTAAAGAGCATTGCATCTTGGGAAACAGAATCCGGATAAATAGGATGGAAAAATCTTGATACTTTTTGAATTCCGTCAAAAACCAAACCTTTTTTAGCCAGTTTTTTCGAAATGCGTTGCGCCAATTCCTCTACCTCAGCCTCAATAACTGATTGCTCCTGCAAGGTGTAATATGTAAAAGAAATTTTTGCACTGTTTAAATCCAGACCGCCACTGCCGCAGGTAACACCAAGCAAGCGGTAGGCATCATCATGAATAGAAGTGCCGGCAAAAATCGGTGACTTCCCTAGCTCTTTAAAACGCTTTTTTCCGAACTTTTCAAATTCATCAACCAGAATTGTAAGCCCCTCAAAAACAGAAGAACAAGAGGATAAGGTTTCTTCTTTATGAAGCGAGGCCGCACCACTCAAGCCGCCGATGCCGTAAGGCAACACCTGCATGCCGCCACCGTCAAGATTAATATAGACATCTGAAGGATATTTCAGGCAGGTTGCCAGCGCACCGTTTCCGCCGCCCATTTCTTCATCACAATAGGAAGTGATGTAAACATCATCGTCCAGTATGACACCGCTGTCACGGATTGCCATTGCAGCAAAGATAGAAGCGGCAATACCGAACTTATCATCGCTTGAACCGCGACCGTAAATGCGGTTATCCTTCATCACGCCGCCCAGCGCCGGAACGGACCAATCCGTTTCGGAGCCAACAGGCATGGTATCCATATGCGCTGCCAGCGTAATTTTTTGCTTACCGGTTTTGCCGGGTAAAATGGCCGTCACATTGGGGCGCCTGTCTGTCCCGCGGCCAGCCAGATAACCTTCGTGCTCCGTAAAACCGGGAATAGAATCGGGATAATATAAATCAGTTTGAAAGCCGTTTTTCTGACAAAATTCAGCAAAAAACTGTTGCCCCGCCTCTTCATTTCCATAGCTTATGTAGTTCTGGGTATCAATTTTTAAAAGGTCAGATAAAAGACCGAACATTTCCTCTTTATGCTCGTCTAAATAGGCAAGAACCTTTTCCTGCATATCAAATGCCCCCTCATAGCATATAAATAATAATCGTGTCTAAAGACACCAGTTTTTTCAAAACCGGCAATCACCGCATAAGGATATTAAGCAATATAATTTTTTTAATTATAACATTATATGGCTATAAAAGACAAGTAGCATTTTTCATAAAACAACCGCAAGAAGCATTTTTACATATCTTTTATCTATAAATCTATATTTTCTACATGATAAACAGACATTCTGTACCCCCAATATTTACAAAAGCCCTTGTGCCGGCCGGTGCATTTTTCTTACGATTCTTCGCCGGCAGCCATTTGCGTTCCCTGATGGTTAATGGTGGTGGGTTCAGGCAGCAAGAGCTCTGATGCCGTTATAAACGTATAGCCTTCCGCCTGCAGCTTTTCAATTACCTGAGGGAGCGCTGCCGGAGTGTTTTTTGCCCCGTTATGAAACAGCATCACGGACCCGGGTTTTACGCGTTTTGTCACTCGGGTTACAATATCTTCTGTTGCTAAATCCTTCCAGTCAAGGCTATCGACATCCCACTGCAAAACCTTATGACCCAGACTTTCTGCTGCGCGAATCACCGTATTGTTATACTCTCCGTAAGGTCCGCGGAACAAGGTGGAGCGCTTGCCCGTGACCGCCTCAATTTTATCGGCACATTTTGTAATCTCCTCTTTAATTTTCTCTTCGGTCAATTGATTAATATGAGGATGGGTATCAGAGTGGTTCATAATTTCGTGACCATGGTCTGCAAACTTTTTTACAGATTCGGGGTATTTTTCCACCCAATCGCCCACCATAAAAAAAGTAGCTTTTACGCCGTAGCGATCCAAAATCTCAATGAGCTGGTCGGTGTCAGCATCATCCCACGCCGCATCAAAGGTCAGGGCACAAACCTTTTCTTCCCCCCGATCTACATTATAAATCGGCAGGAGTCTTTCAGAAGCCGTATCCTCATTAAAAACCTGGCTGGTATTTTGAGAGCTGTACAGCAAAACGCCAACCGCCGACAACAAAACCGCCAGATAAACCGCTAACCTTTTTTTTGAAACTAACATAACTTTCATATTTTCACACCTTTTGCATTTTTTAGTTTATTATATGCCCAAAAAGAATCGACTATGATGTGAAGAATATAACAAAATTGTAAATCTATGATAGGAGTATTGACAAGACACAAACCGTGTGATAAAATAGTTTCAAATACTAGATGTTTCGTATTTGAAAAACCGAAGCTTGATTTATTTTCAAATAAATAGAAATGGAGACCTTTTTATGAGTTATGTTATTGTAACAGATTCAGCCGCAAATTTACCTGAAGAAATATATGAAAAATATGGGATTTATGTCCTTTCCCTTTCCTTTCATATAAACGGAAAAGAATATAAAAGCTACGAAAAGGGAAAGAAAACCGATTTAAAGCAGTTTTATAGCATGATGCGTAATAAGGAAGCAATTACCACCAGCCTGATTGGTCCGGATGACTTTTTGCGAGTTTTTGCAGAAATTTTAGAGGAAGGCAAAGATATTTTATACATCGGCTTTGACTCTGCCTTAAGCGGCACCTACCAGTCTGCCACTATAGCTGCTGTCGACCTGGCAGAGCGTTACCCTGACCGCCGCATTGTGACTGTGGATTCTCTTTGTGCTTCCATTGGCGAAGGGCTTTTAGTGTATTATGCAGCCAAGCTCAAAGAAGAGGGTAAGTCCTTAGATGAGGTCAGCGCCTGGGCCGAAGAACACCGCTTAAACGTTTGCCATTGGTTTACGGTAGATGATTTATTCTTTTTAAAGCGCGGCGGCCGTGTTTCTGCAACAACTGCAGTTGTCGGTTCTCTGTTGCAGGTAAAGCCGGTTATGCATGTCAGTGATGCCGGCAAGCTGGAGGTTGTTTCAAAAGCACGAGGCAGAAAACAGGCAATGCATGCGCTGGTCAAGGAGATGGAAAAGTCTGTGAAGGACCCGCAGAAGCAGCTTGTTATGGTAGGTCATGGTGATTGCGAGGAAGATGCTGAGTATGTCATGAACTTAATTAAAGAAAAGTTTACCGTAAAGGAATCTATTATTCATTACTTAGATCCGGTTATCGGTGCCCATTCCGGTCCCGGCACTTTGGCAGTGTTCTTTATGGGAGAGGCAAGAAAATAAAATTGATACAAAAAATGCGTGTAGCCAATTGGCTACACGCATTTTTTGTTTGTTTACGCTTCTAATACACGAATGAATGCACCGCGGTCAGCAAATACCTTCTTAAACTCAGCCTCGGTCATTTCCTCGGTTACAAAGAACCATTCACCGTTTTCATTCCCCAAACTTTCAGCATTCGGGAAGGAATCCATCACCCCTTCGCTATTTGCACGAACAAAGTAGCGAGACGTTACGGTTTCAGGGTCAATCATAAAGTCTTCCTTAGCTTCCTTCCAGGTGATGAACTTATTAATATGAATATGCTTTGCCGCATCAATTACATCTGCCACCACTGCACTTGCTGTGGGGAGCTTGCCGGCGCCACGGCCGTAGAACATAACATCCCCGATGGAGTCGCCCTTAACCAAAATGGCGTTAAACACATCGTTAACCTCAGAAAGCTGATGCCCTGCAGGGATAACCATAGGGCTTACGCGGCAGTACACCTCGCCGTCAACAATTTTAGCTGCGCCAACGAGCTTAATCACCGCATGGTATTTTTCAGCAAAGGCTACATCACTTCTGGTAATTTTGGTAATCCCCTCTGTAGGAACGTTGCGCCAGTTAACATATTTGCCGGAAGCAAGCGACGCTAAAATGGCAATTTTGCGGCAGGCATCATAGCCTTCAACATCCGCCTCAGGATTGCGTTCAGCGTACCCTAAGCGCTGCGCTTCAGACAGTGCACCGTCAAAGTCGGCGCCCTCTGCCACCATTTTTGTTAGAATGTAGTTTGTGGTACCGTTTAAAATGCCGTAAATTTCTTCAATTTCATTGGCTGCCAGACACTGATTAAGCGGTCTGATAATGGGAATACCGCCGCCAACAGAGGCTTCAAACAGATAGTTGACATCATGCTCTTTTGCAATTGCCATCAGCTCTGTGCCGTGCTCAGCAACCAGCTCCTTGTTGGATGTAATCACGTTTTTGCCGGCAAGAAGTGCTGCCTTTGAATATTCATAAGCAGGCTTTAACCCGCCCATAACCTCAACAACAATGCTGACTTCGGGGTCGTGCAAAATATCCTCATAATTTTTTGTAAATAACTCAGGCTGCTCGTGATCAGGAAAATCACGCAGATCCAAAATATGCTTAACGGTAATTGTTTTGCCGCCGGTCTTTCTTGAAATGCTCTTTTCGTTTTTATGAATGATTTCATAAACGCCGGAGCCAACAACGCCGTATCCTAATATTGCAGCTTTTATCATGGTCTACCTCCTAAAGCTTCCGCTTTTGTTAACACATTACAATATTTTATTATACCCAATAACTGTAAGTTGGTCAAGGGTTTCTCATAAAATTCATGTAAAAAATCGTCATTTTACCAATATTTTCTGTCCAAGCTTCTGTATTGAATTGCCTCAGCAAGATGCTGAGCGGCAATATTGTCACTACCATCTAGGTCTGCAATGGTTCTTGCTACCTTTAAAATTCGATTATACGCACGGGCAGACAAGCCCAAACGGTCAAAGGCGGCCTTCATCAGGTTCCGCTCTGCTGCGCCTAATGGGCAAAATGCCTCTGTCATAGATGCATTCATTTGTGCATTGGAGAAAACCCCGTCCATGCCGGAGAAACGCTTTGTTTGTCTGGCTCGTGCTTCGTTGACACGTTCTCGAATTTCCGCCGAGGTTTCACCACGTTTTTTTGACTCTAAGTCGCCATATGACACAGAGGGCACCTCTACGTGCAGGTCAATTCTGTCAAGAAGGGGACCGCTGATGCGGGACAAGTACTGATGCACTTGTGCCTCCGTGCAGGTACATTCTCTGGCGGGATCCCCGTGATACCCGCACTTGCAGGGATTCATTGCTGCTATCAGCATGGTGTTACAAGGATAGGTCAGGGTGGCATTGGCACGGGAGATAGTCACCATCCCGTCCTCTAAAGGCTGCCTTAAAACCTCAAGTGCCGCTTTGCTAAATTCCGGTAATTCGTCTAAAAATAAAACACCGTTGTGGGAAAGGCTGACCTCACCGGGTCTGGGAATCCGCCCGCCGCCGGAAAAGCCCACAGCTGAAATGGTGTGATGGGGATTGCGGAAGGGGCGCTCCGTCACCAAAGGCACATCTGATGGCAAAATGCCTGCAATGCTGTGGATTTTGGTAATCTCCAGTGCTTCTTCCAGCGTCGGTTGCGGCAAAATTCCCGGCAAGCGCTGCGCCAGCATGGTTTTACCGGAACCGGGCGAACCAATGAGCAAAACATTATGCCCCCCGGCTGCCGCTACCTCCAACGCACGCTTCACACTCTCCTGCCCTCTCACGTCAGAAAAATCAGGACAGGAAAGAGCCTGCTGCTGAAAAATAGCATCCACATCAACCGTGACACGCTCTAGGGGTTTTATATGCAGAAAATGCGCCATAATATCTGAAAGAGTCTGTGCCGTATATACCTCAGCGCCGGCTACCACTGCCGCCTCCTGAGCGTTTTCTTTTGGCAGAATAATTTTACGAATACCGCTTTTGACGGCGCAAAGCACCATAGGCAGCGCGCCAATGACAGGCCGCAAAGCGCCGTTTAGAGAAAGCTCTCCTAAAAACAAATATTCATCCGTTTCGTCGCATACAAGCTGTCCTGAGCTTTTTAAAAGACCGATACAGATAGGCAAGTCGTAAAAAGGACCTTCTTTTCTTACGTTTGCCGGTGCCAGATTCACCGTAATTCTGCGCTGAGGAAACTCAAGCTCTGAATTTTTCATGGCAGAACGTACCCGCTCCCGGGATTCTTTTACCGCCGCATCGGGAAGACCAACCACTTCAAACACCGGCATTCCGTTAGCAATGTCTGTTTCCACCTCAACTACATAACCGTCTATTCCCAAAAGTCCGCAACTTTTTACTTTTGCAATCATACGCTGTCGTTCCTTTCTGCCCTAGAGCTCAAGCAGTTCTTTCGTTGCACTTGTCAAATTTTCGCAACCGTCTTCTGTGACGATGACCAAATCCTCAATTCTGACGCCGCCAAAGTTTTCAATATATATCCCCGGCTCCACCGTCACCAGCATACCGGGAACCAACATTTCTTCTGACCGCGGAGACAGCACCGGGTGCTCATGAATCATGAGACCGGTTCCGTGGCCTAAGGCATGACCAAAGTATGCACCATAGCCGGCTTCTTTGATGATATCCCGGGCAACAGCATCCATTTCTTTACCTGTCTTGCCGGCAGCAACCGTTGAAACCGCCGCCCTTTGTGCTGCAAGAACAGTCTCATAAACCCTTTTTTGCTCATCCGTTGCTCTGCCTAAAACCACCGTCCGGGTCATATCGCTGGCGTAACCGTCTACAAAACAGCCAAAATCCATTGTCAAAAAATCACCGGCTTCAAGCTTTTTATCCGTTGCAATGCCGTGGGGCATGGCAGACCGATAGCCTGACGCACAAACAATGGGAAAGGAAGGTGCTAAAGCACCATTTTTACGCATATACCATTCTAGTTCTAAGGCTACATCCCGTTCCGTCATCCCCGGATGAATCAGGAGCAAAACGTGGGAAAATGCCTCATCGGCAAGGCGGGATGCCTGCCTTGTGAGTGCCAGCTCCGTTTCATCTTTAATCGCACGCTGTTTTATGATGGTCTCACTGAGGGGGAGCCATTCCGTATCCTGCAGCGCCTCTTGCAACCGGCAAAAATCTGCCGCCGTCAAAAAGTTTTCTTCATATCCTAAGCGTGTAGGCTGCTTTTCTTCAAGATATGCCTCTGCACGCACTTTTGCAATATCAATAATTTCAAAATCTGGGGCTTCCTCTGCCGCCTGAATCAGGTAGCGGGAATCTGTGAATAAAAGGTGCGCATTCTTTTCCAGAACCAGCGCACCCTCACCGCCGGTAAAACCGCTGTAATACTGCAAATTTTCCGGTGAAGTGATATAAACCATGTCTGCTGATGATGCCATGAGCATATCTATGCGTTTTGTATACATATCGGGCTCCTTACAATAAAGTAACTGTTTTTATTGTACCACTTTTTTCATATGTTTTCAACCATTTTCATAGGATATAGTAAACCCCTGCTTTGTTCAAAGTATTGTATATCAATAAGGCGGTGTTCTATGAAAAAATTTTTTAAGGAAAATTATCTGCATATTTTGCTTGTAACACTTCTTGCACTTTTATTTGTTTTTTGGGGACGCACAGTGGTAAGGGAAATAAAGCTAAACACAAACACACAAATGCTCCACACACTAGAAGCACGGCTTAACTGCCTTAAAAGCTATGGCTGGACTGTAGATGAAGGTAGCGAAACCCGGCGGGATACTGCCATTCCTGACCCTTTAGATGACGTTTGGGAAGCCTATAACGCCCTGCAAACCGTTTGCGGTTTTGACCTAAGAAAGTATCAGGGTAAAAAAGTAACCTGCTACACCTACATAGCTCAAAACTTTCCCTATGATGTTGGGGCACCGGTGTATATCAATCTCCTCATCTGCGACGGTAATCTCATTGGCGGTGATTGCATGACCACTGCCCTTGATGGCTTTATGCTCCCCTTGGACAGACGGTATTTACCATAAAGAAGCAGTTACACATGGATGTGAATATGTTGTGTTTATTGCACCATAAATTACTTTAATGATTTTAAATAGGAAATTTGTGGTATAATGAACGCATACCTTAATGAATTTTAATATGTTGCGTTCATTGCACCATAAATTACCTTAAAAAATTTTAAACGGAAATTTATGGTATAACAAATAAATATCCACCCGCATAGCGGGTGGTTTTTCATTTTCGGGCATAGCTCTAATACTACTGGCTGCGCTACATAAGCGCTTTTTTATTGGCCTGCCAGCCTTGCAACTACTACTTGCTACCCATAAATGGGTTGCCTTTTTGCAGGCTTCCCCTTGAGGGGAAGCTGTCGAGCATAGCGAGA